>DASSOW010000202.1:0-7846 GCA_035700175.1 Gemmatimonadales bacterium
GACTGGGTGGTGAAATACAACCTGCGGACCGTGCCCGGCGTCGCCGACGTGCTGTCCTTCGGCGGTGAGGTCAAGCAGTTCCAGATCAAGGTGGATCCGCGCGCGCTGGCGAACTACGGTGTCACGCTGGACAACATCCGGCAGGCGGTGGGTGCCAACAACCGCAACGTGGGTGGCGGCTATGTCGTCCGGGGCGCCGAGGAGTACCTGGTCCGGGGCATCGGGCTGGCGGGAAACCTCGATGACATCGGCAGCATCATCGTTGCCGAGCGGGCGGGCACACCCGTATTCGTGCGCAATCTGGCGCAGGTGACCGTAGGACCGGAGGTGCGGCGCGGCGCGGTCACCATGAACGGCAAGGGCGAGGTGGTGGCCGGCATCGTGCTCAAGCGGATCCAAGAGAACACCTCGGCGGTCATCGAGACGGTCAAGGGGAAAATGACGGAGGTCAACCGGAGCCTGCCCGACGGCGTCCAGGCCGTGCCATTCTACGACCAGGCCGATCTGGTGGAACGCGCGGTCAGCACCGTACGGGACGCACTGCTCGAAGGGGCCGTCCTGATCGTCATCCTGCTCTTCCTGTTCCTGGGCAATGTCCGCAGCGCCCTGATCGTGGCGACCATGCTCCCCCTGTCGCTGCTGCTGGCGTTCCTGCTGATGCGGCTCTTCGGCTTCAGCGCCAACCTGATGAGCCTGGGCGGCCTGGCCATCGGCATCGGCATGATGGTGGACGGCGGGGTAGTCATGGTGGAGAACATTTACCGGCACCTCTCGGACCATGCCCAGCATCCCGAACCGGACTCGCCGCACGAATCAGCGATTCACGTGGTGCTGCGATCCGCCCGGGAAGTGGGCCGGCCGATCGTGTTCGCCATTGGCATCATCATCCTCGTCTTCCTGCCCCTTTTTACGTTGCAGGGAGTGGAAGGCAAGATGTTCCGGCCGATGGCTTTCGCCATCTCCTTCGCGATGCTCGGCTCGCTGATCTTTTCACTTACTATCATCCCCGTGCTCTGCTCATTCTTCCTCAAGGGCGGAAGCGAAGACGACACCTGGATCATGCGGATCGTGAAGCGGCCCTACCTGCCGCTCCTTCGCTGGTCACTGGACAACCGGAGGCGACTCCTCATCGGAGCATTGGCGGCGCTCGCCCTCAGTCTGGCGGTGGTTCCGTTCCTGGGAACAGAGTTCGTCCCGCAGCTCGAAGAAGGATCGGTGATGGTGCGGGGCACGCTTGCGCCCTCTGCCGGACTCGACGAGGGCATCCGCGTGGCGGGCGAGATGGAACGATTGCTCAGGACCTACCCCGAAGTGATTGACGTCGTGTCGAAGATCGGCCGGGCGGAGCTGGGCGGCGATCCGGAACCGGTCAACAACATCGAATCCACCGTCACGCTGCACCCGCCCGAGGGCTGGACGACGGGCGGCGACAAGGCGCGGCTGGTGGAAGCGATGGAACGCTCGCTGGTCAAGATTCCGGGGGTGGCGTGGAACTTCTCGCAGCCGATCGCGCTGCGCGTGGACGAGCTGCTGAGCGGCGTCAAGGCTCAGCTCGCCGTTCAGCTCTTCGGCGACGATCTGGATTCGCTGGTGACGAAGGCGGCCGAGATCGAGCGCGTGGTGTCGGGAATTGCGGGCGCGGAGGACGTGCAGGTGGAGCAGGTCACAGGACAGCCTCAGCTGCAAATCCGGATCGACCGGCCGGCTATCGCCCGTTACGGCATCAACGTGGACGACGTTCAGGAGGTGATCGAGACCGCCGTGGGCGGCGAAAACGTGGGCCAGGTATTCGAGGGCGTGCGCCGGTTCGACATCAACGTGCGCATGCAGGAGCCATTCCGTGACGACGCCGCGTCCATCGGTAGCCTGCTCGTACCCAGCCCGGATGAAAGCGTGCGCATTCCGCTGCGCCAGCTGGCCGGCATCCGCGTCGTCATCGGCCCAAAGCAGATCAGCCATGAGAACGGGCATCGTCGCATCGTGGTTCAGCTCAATGTCCGGGGCCGGGACATGGGCGGCTTCGTCACCGAGGCGAAGCAGGCCATCACGGCGAAGGTCGATCTGCCTCCAGGATACTTCATAACGTGGGGCGGCCAATTCGAGAACCAGCAGCGGGCGATGCGGCGGCTTGCCATCATCGTTCCGATCACGATCGCGCTGATCTACCTGCTGCTGTTTGCGAGCTTCGGCTCGCTGC
This sequence comes from Gemmatimonadales bacterium, assembly GCA_035700175.1. Lineage (GTDB taxonomy): Bacteria > Gemmatimonadota > Gemmatimonadetes > Gemmatimonadales > GWC2-71-9 > CAMLHP01. Next base: position 2,198 of record DASSOW010000202.1, read on the forward strand.
GGCAGGCGGCGCTGATCATCCTCAACGTTCCGTTCGCGATGATCGGCGGCATCCTGGGGCTGCTCATCTCGCGACAGTACCTCTCGGTACCCGCCTCTGTGGGATTTATCGCGCTCTTCGGCGTGGCGGTGCTCAATGGCGTCGTCCTGGTGAGCTATATCAATTCACTGCGGCGCGAAGGGCTGGATCTTGCCGAAGCCGTGTACCGGGGCACCGTGCTCCGTCTCCGGCCCGTCCTCATGACGGCGATGGTGGCGATACTCGGCTTGCTGCCGCTCCTCTTCTCAAGCGGAGCGGGCTCGGAAGTACAACGTCCCCTGGCGGCGGTGGTGGTCGGCGGGCTGCTGACGTCCACCGCCCTGACCCTGCTCCTTCTGCCTTCGCTGTACGGGTGGTTCGAGGGGCCGCGCACCCAGGATTGATCGAGGTTACGATGAATGACGAACTCTGGATGGTTCATGCCGTAATCCAGCCTTTCAAGCTGGACGCCATCAGCGCCGCCTTGCAGCACGTCGCCGGATTTGGCGGCCTGACCGCATCGGAGTGCCGGGGATATGGCTGGGGCCGCCTCGCCCCGGCTGGCGACGCGGAGGGCCCGCCAGCAGACACGGGGCTCGCCGAGTATTCGGAGAAACTCCGGGTCGAGGTGGTCGTCGCCGGACGCGACACGGCTGGCAGGGTCGTCGAAACGATCACGCAGGCCGCCCATACGGGGCGTCATGGAGATGGCAAGATCTTCGTCTGGCCGCTGGCCTCCGCCGTCCGCATTCGCACGTCGGAGCAGGGGGCCGCCGCAATTCAAGGAGGAACGCCGGGTGGCGCACACGCATGAGCACCACGGGTCCAGCTACAGGAAGGCATTCGCCATCGGCATCGGGTTCAATCTCGCCTTCGTAGTGGTGGAAGCGGCCTTCGGCGTCCGGGCCGGCTCACTCGCGCTCATCGCGGACGCTGGCCACAACTTGAGCGACGTGGCTGGACTGGCCTTGGCGTGGGGAGCGAGCGTGCTCTCCCGCCGGCGCCCGACCCGGAGGCGGACGTACGGCCTCAGGCGGTCATCGGTACTGGCAGCTCTGCTGAACGCGGTCCTGCTGCTGATCGCCATTGGCGCCATCGCCTGGGAGGCGGTGCAGCGGTTCGCTACCCCGGCGCCAGTCAGCGCGGGCGTTGTCGTCTGGGTCGCGGCGACGGGGATCGCAATCAACACCGCGACGGCGCTCCTGTTTGCCCGCGGCAGCAAGGGCGACCTCAACATCAAGGGCGCCTTTGTCCACATGGCCGCCGATGCGGGTGTTTCGGCCGGCGTCGTCGTCGCGGGACTCGTCATGTCGGCGACTGGCTGGAGCTGGGTGGACCCGGCCATCAGCCTGCTGATCGTCACCGTCATCCTGATCGGTACGTGGGGGTTGCTGCGGGACTCGGTGAATCTCGCACTGGATGCCGTCCCGGAAGGAACCGACGCCGAGGCAGTAGGGACATTCCTCCGGGCACTTCCCGGTGTTACCGCTGTCCACGATCTGCATATCTGGGGGATGAGCACGACCGAGGTCGCGTTGACTGCACATCTCGTGAGGCCGGTGGTGGAAGACGACGGCCGGTTCATCGCCCGAGTGTGCAGCGAGCTCCACGACCGATTCGGCATCGAGCACACCACCCTGCAGATCGAACGCGCCGAGGATGCGGCGCGATGCCGACTCGCCCCGGACCACGTGGTCTGATGCCTTCCGCGACCTCGCCATGGTGCTCTCTGTTCGCCCGGCAAACGTACTTCTCAGGCGCCTTCTGGGCCGCCGGCCTGATCGTGAGCCGGCTGACCGGTGTGCCGGATCACGCTGGCTGGCTCGCGATCCGAACCGATCCCGCAGGCCTCCTCTATATGGCGGCGGCGATCGCGGGCGGTGCCAACTTCATCGGCACGGGGGTCCGGGCGGCCCGCTCGCTCCGCCTGGACATGAATTTCCTCATGTCCGCTGCGTTGCTTGCGGCCCTGCTGATCGGCGAGGCGTTCGAGGCGGCAACGCTCGCCTTCCTGTTCTCCCTGGCGGAGCTGCTCGAGCGCTATTCGGTGGACCGGGGACGGCGCTCGCTCGCCCGTCTGCTCGAGCTGGCGCCCGAAACCGCAGAGCGCGTCGCTTCCGATGGGTCGCTGGAAACGGTGCCGGCGGCTGAGCTCCGGATACACGATATCGTCCGAATCCGCCCCGGAGACCGTTTACCGGTCGATGGACAGGTGGTTTCCGGCGTGTCGGCGGTCAACGAAGCAACGATCACCGGCGAATCCTTGCCTCAAGGCAAGGGAGCGGGAGACGCTGTCTTCGGCGGCACCCTGAACACCGACGGAACCCTGGACGTGATGGTGACCGCCGATGCGGCGCACAGCACGCTCGCACGGATCGTGGAACTCGTCCGGCAATCGGAGAGCCGCCGGGCGCCAGTCGAGCTGTTCGTGAAGCGGTTCGCACGCGTCTACACCCCAGTTGTCACCGTGCTCGCCGTGCTCGTCATCGTCGCCCCGCCACTCCTCGGATTCGGATCGGGCCTCGACTGGTTCGTTCGAGGAATCACACTCCTGGTCATCGCCTGTCCCTGTGCCCTGGTCATCGCCACGCCGGTGACCGTGGTGAGCGCGCTCACCAGCGCGGCACGGCACGGGGTGCTGATCAAGGGCGGCGAACATCTCGAAACCCTGGGCGCGATCCGGGCGCTGGCAGTGGACAAGACCGGCACTCTGACGACCGGCCGTCTGGAGGTGACCGCCTTCGAAACCGACGCGCGCGACGCCGAACGCCTGCTGCGCGCCATCATCACGCTGGAGAGCCGCTCGGAGCATCCAGTCGGCGAGGCCATCAGCCGGCGGGGACAGACGTATGGCATGACACCGGCGGGGGAGGTTCAGCGTTTCATCTCGGTGCCGGGCCAGGGGGTGCGTGGGGTGGCGCACGGCCTCGAGCTCGCGGTAGGAACGGAAACGCTGGTTGGCCATCTGGTGGCCGCGCGCTGGGGCGAAGCCGAGCCGGGAAGCATGATCGTCTACGCGGACGCCGGAGATGAGGGAAGCGCGAAAATCACGCTTCGCGATCAGGTTCGCCCCGAGGCCGCGGCAACCATCGCGAGACTTCACCGGCTCGGCATCCGGCCCATCGTCATGCTGACCGGGGACGCCGCCAGCGCTGCGCAGTCCATCGCCCTCCAGACAGGTGTTGATGACTTGCGGTGGCGCCTCCTTCCAGCGGACAAGATCGGTGCCGTGCGGGAGCTCCGGGCGCGGTACGGCGCAGTCGGAATGCTGGGCGATGGCGTGAACGACGCCCCCGCACTGGCTGAGGCCTCGGTGGGCATTGCCATGGGCGCCGCCGGGTCACCGGCCACGATTGAGACGGCCGATGTGGCCCTGATGGCAGACGAGCTGACCAAGCTGCCCTATGCCGTGCTCCTGGCACGGAAGTCCCGCCGCATTATCCGGTTTAACATCACCCTCGCCTTGGCGGCCAAGCTGGTGCTGGCCATCGGGGCCGTCATGGGAGTCGTGAGTCTGGCCGTGGCGGTGCTCGTGGGCGACATGGGCGGCTCGCTGGCGGTCACGCTGAACGCCTTGCGCCTGGCGCGAACGCGCGACGATCACTGATAATCCGGCGTTCAGTGTCAGGCGCCAAGGAGATAGCCCGTCGCGTCCAGCACTTCAGCGGTGATATCGCGCCTGAAGAAACTCGACCCGATCATCGAAGACTTCGTTCCAGCCGATCCGCGTGGTCGCACGGGACGGGACCGAAAGCACCAACTTCATTGACTGCTGGTTTGCCGGTCATGTTGCCCTGGAGGCCAAGAACGGCGATGCCGACGCACCAGGAAAGCACGAAAGTGTGCGGACCGTCGCGCCGGTGGTTGAGGATCGCCGGGGCCTCCAGCGGCACCCGGGGCCGGGTGGGCAGCCGCTTCTTCCCGCGGCGCTTTAGATTCAGGCGCAGCGCGCAGTACACCCGGTACACGCGCTTCCAGTTCCACGGGTGGCCCAGGACACGCAGCCGGTCGTAGCAGAGCCAGAAGCCCCAGCGGCTGTGCTCATCGACGAGCGTCGTCAAGGCTGCGATCACCGGCTGATCCTCAGCCGTGCGATCCACGAGCGGGCGGTACCACATTGTCCGCGAGAGTCGGGCGATCTGGCACGCACGCACGACGGATAGTGCGTGCGCCTCGACCAGGATCGCCGCGACAGCCCGGCACGCGGACAGCCCTACAGTTTTCGGCTGAGCACGTCCTTGATGGCGGCATTCTCCAGCCCAGCTCGGCGTACATCCGCTTGAGCTTGGCGTTCTCCGCTTCCAGCTCCTTCAGCCGGCGCAGTTCGGGCACCGAGGCGCCACCATACTTCGTCTTCCACTGGTAGTAGGTTGGGCGGCTGATCCCGTGCTTGCGGAGCAGTTCGCGACGGGCACGCCCGCCTCGCCTTCCTGCAGCACGGCGACGATCTGCGATCCGGTGAACTCGGACTTCCTCATGTCACCTCCTTGGGGCCACGAGAAAGTCTAACTTACGCTGTATCCGTCTGGGGGAAGCTTACGCCCGGATATATATTGACGGGACACCCGACGAGTCGGTGTACAAGGACATCGGCAATCTGCTAGTGCAGTGTTTCGTAAGTCATGATAATATATTGCACCCGGCCTTTCGAGGGGAGAGTGCGATGGCCAATCATGCGCGCGCCATCACGATGACGGCGCCGGTCCGGGCGGCGCTGGAGCGCTTGGTCCGCGCCGCGACGACGCCGGCGGGGCTGAGTCGGCGTGCCCGGGCGGTACTGCTCATGGACGAGGGGTTGTCGGGGCGCGAGATCGCCACCCGTACCGGCTACACGCCCGTCCAGATCAGCCGCATTCGGGCGCGGTTCGCCGCCGCGGGGGTCGAGGGCCTGGCCGACCGGGCGCGCTCGGGCCGGCCGCCCGAGCTGAGCGACGCCAAGCGTGCGCGCATTCTCGCGCTGACGCTCAAGGCGCCCCCCAAGGGACTCAGTCAGTGGAGCACTCGAGAGATGGCCGCCCGCGTTGACGTGTCGCCGACCACGGTGCACCGGCTCTGGCGCGCGCATGCCTTGCAGCCGCACCGCGCGCAGACGTTCAAGTTCACGACCGACCCCGAGGCGGAGGCCAAGATCCACGATGTGGTCGGGCTCTCTCTCGCTCCCCCCACCAATGCCGTCGTGCTCAGTGTCGACGAAAAGACGCAGATCCAGGCCCTGGAGCGCACGCAGCCGCTGCTGCCGCTGCGCCCGCACCTGCCGGCGCGGCAGACGCACGACTATCACCGGCATGGCCTGACCAGTCTCTATGCCGCCCTCGAGGTGGGCTCGGGCCGCGTCACCGGCGAATGCTCGGTGCGCCACACCGGCGCGGACTTCCTGCGATTCCTCAAACGCCTGCACCGGACGTATTGCCGCCGGGAGCTGCATGTGATCCTCGACAACTCCTCGACCCACTCGACCCCGGCAGTGAAGACCTGGCTGCGCGCCCACCCCCGGATACACTTTCACTTCACGCCCACCGGCGCGTCGTGGCTCAACATGGTCGAGGCCTGGTTTGGCCTCCTGACCCGCCAGTCCGTCCGGCGCGGCTCCTTTCGCTCGGTGCGCGCCCTGATCCGGCATATCGAGCACTA
>DASSOW010000203.1:0-3038 GCA_035700175.1 Gemmatimonadales bacterium
TCCAGCGCCCGCGGCGTGGCGTCGACCCCGATCTGGCTCCAGGCGTCCTGGATGTAGGCCAGGATCTGATCGTTCTCCGCCGAGCCGGCGGCGTAGAGCATCTCGAACGACAAGGCTTCGCCGTCCTTGTCGACGATGCCGTCGCCGTCCGTATCGGTCCAGCCGGCCTCCGCCAGCAGTTGCGTGGCCCGCTCAGGGTCGTAGGTGTAGGTGGTTTCGACCTGATCCGGGGCGTAGGCATACGAGACGACCGGCTGCGTACCCTGCGCCACTTCGGCGTGGCCAAGCAGGATGTTGTCGACGATCGACTGCCGGTCGAGCGCGTAGAGCAGCGCCTGGCGGACACGCTGGTCCTGCCACTTGGTGGTGACGTCGGGGTCGAGGTTGAACTCGTAGTAGGCGAAGCTGCGCGTCGGGTATTCGGCAACGGCGATATCCGGGTTGCCTTGCAGCGCCCCAAGATCCGCCGCCTCGAGCGTGGCCACGTCGACTTCGCCGTTCAGCAGCGCGTTGACAAGCGCCGTCTGGTCCGGCCAGACGCGCAGCACGTACGTATCAATGTTCGGAACTTTGCCGTAGTAGTCGTCGTTGCGGTCCAGCGTGACGCTGTCGCCCTGGATCCACTCCCGGAAGCGGAAGGGACCGGTGCCGACGACGCGAGAGGGATCGGTCCCGGTCGCACCAGGATCGGTGCGCCATTCGGTCAGCGGCACGTTTTCCCACAGGTGCTTGGGGATGATGTAGAACGAGAAGATATCGAACAGGGTGGTGTACGTCGGGTCCTTGGCCACCAATTCGAACGTGTCGTCGTCGATGGCGCGCCAGGACTCAAAGGTGTCGACGAAGCTTCCGGTGTAGACGCTGCCCGCATCGGGGTTGGCGAGCGCATCCGCGGAGAAGACGACGTCCTGGGCGGTGAAGTCCGTGCCGTCGTGCCACGTGGCGTCCTTGTTGAGGTGGAACGTGTAGGTGCGGCCGTCGGCGGCAATGTCCCAGGAGTCGGCCAACTGGGTCGGGACGGGCTGTCCGGTGCGCGGATCACCACCGACCAGCGTCTCGTAGACCAACCCGACGACGGTGCCGGTCGTCACCTCCTCGGTCAGGAATGGGTGCATGGATTGGATATCGGCCAGCGAGGAGTCAATGAACGTTCCGCCGGGCGTGGCCGCCTCGGTGTACTGCAAATCTTCCTGAAGTTGCGCCCGGAACTCCTCGCGGGTCAGAGAGACCGTCGCTTCGCCGGCAGCGGCCGGGGTGGCGTCCTGGGCCAGCGCCGGCCAGGGGATCAGCAGCGTCGTGGCGACCACCAGGACGGTGGCGAGCCAGCCGAGGGAATGAGATCGGGGTCGGCGCATCCGTTGCTCCTTGCCTCGAAAACAGTGCAGCCGCGCCGGGCGCGGATATCAGGTGCGCGCGGTCGCTGAACCGCATGAGATGTGCGTAGGATAGCGTACGCTCCCTGAAGAATGGCTGAAGATGAAAGAGGCGGCCGGCGATTTGTCAGGTCCGCGCCTCGGCCTCGAGGAGCGCCAGCACTTCACCGGGGCTGAGAATGGCGACGGTCTGGTATTCGCGAAGCCGGAGGAGTTGCTTGTCGCGGGTGCAGAGGATGGAGGCGTTGCCGCTGAGGGCGGTGGAGAGAACCAGGTCGTCTTCGGGGTGGGTCGCCACAGAATGAACTGGGACGGTCAATCCGGTGATGTGAGCTCGGGCGTTGAGCAGAGCAAGGGTCAGCGCCCCCTCAATGGGGGAGAACCGGCGAACGTAATAGGGATCCGAGAGTGTTCGTGCGAACTCCTGCAAGAGATGATCAGAGAGCACCAACTCAAAGAGCCCGGCTCGCCAAGAGCCGATCAACCTGGCGGGGGCGCTGTTCTTACCGGTGAAGGCGGGAGCCAAGACGTTGGCGTCGAGCGTGATGCGCCTCACCCGGTGGCGGCCAATGCTTCCCTCGCTGCTGCTCGGGCTTCCCGGTTTTCAGCCCGAATGCGGGCGATGATGCGATCCGTTTCCCGCTCGATTTCCTCGTCCGGCACGTCCTTGAAGGCTTCGCGCATCCGGTCGACCACTGCCCACGGATCCTCGTCTTCTTGATCTCGATTGCGGCGGTCGTGGTCTACCAACCTCTTGAGATCGCTCACCGAGACGATGGCGGCGACTGGGACACCGTTCTTTTCAATGAGCACGCGATGCTCGTCGTTCGAGACGGCATTGACGACACGAGAAAGCGAGTTCTTCAAGGCAGAGATTTTGACGATCTTGGTGGCGCGAACTCGACGGCCCATGGCGTTTCCTTTCGCTAATCCGTGAATAGTACAAGGTGGATTCGCGCGACATTGACTCAAGACTGCACCAGTTGCCCGCCATCGTGACACAATGAGCGCAACCCGACGCCGACGCGGCGATCTGCCTGAGGAGAACGTCTCGCCATGACCACGACCGACACGCGTATCCAGCCCAGCGATACCACGGCCATCCATGCCGACCGCCTGCAGCGGGCGCAACAGGAGATGGCGCGGCAGGGTATCGATCTCCTCGTCGTCGGCGCCTCTGCCGATCTCTACTACCTGATCGGCTACGCGGGGCACGAATCGGAGCGGATGAGTGTGCTCGTGCTGCCCCGCGAAGGGACGCCGCACTACGTGGTGCCGGGGCTGGAGGCGCCGCTGCTCGATGCCCAGCGCGATCTGCTCGAGATCGTGCCCTGGGAGGAGACGGAGGACCCGGCGGCGAAAGTCGCCGCGGTGGCCGGTCCCGCCGCGGAGGGCGTGATCGCGGCCGGCGACGAGTTGTGGAGCGTCTTCACCATTCGCTTGCAGCAGCGTATGCCGCGCGCCCGCTGGACCGAGGGTGGGCAACTGCTGCGCCCGCTGCGCATGATCAAGGACGAGCGCGAGATCGCCCTCCTGGCCGAGGCCGCCCGCCGCACCGACGAATCCTGGGAGGAATTTCTCACCACTTCGATCTCGGGGTTGACGGAATGGGAGGTGCGCGAGCGGCTGATGGGGCTCCTGGCGGCGCGCGGGCTGGCCCCCGTC
>DASSOW010000204.1:0-4941 GCA_035700175.1 Gemmatimonadales bacterium
TGCCGCCATCTTCGAGGCGGTGCACGGCAGCGCTCCGGACATCGCCGGCAAGGGCGTCGCCAATCCGTCCGCGCTCATGCTGGCCGGCGCCATGATGCTCGACCACCTGGGCGAAACCGAGCGGGGCACCCGGCTTCGGACCGCCATCGAACAGACGATCGTTGCCGACAACATCCGCACCCGCGATCTCGGCGGCAGCGCGACGACGAAGGAGTTCGCCCGTGCAGTTGCCCAGCGGCTTCGCTGAGGTTCCCTGCGCCCGCTGCGGCAAGTTCGTCAAGGGCATCCAGATGGGCGAGCTCTGCCGGGAGTGCCTCCGCCAGCGGAGCGTGCGTGCAAGTCGGTACGCCCGGCTCATCTCCCTCGCGGTGACTGCGGGTTTCGCGTTTTACGTCGTGACCCGCGCTCCACTTTCACAGACTGGCCGCCTGTGGCTTGCCGCCGGCGCCATCATCATCTACTTCGTTACCCGCAAGGTCGCGTACGGTGCGCTGATGCGGCACCTGCCCGACTGACCGGGTCAGGGGTTTTTCATGTCACGAACGCGATCCATGCTCGCCGCCCTCGCGCTCGCGGGCGCCGCGCCGCTCTCGGCGCAGCAAAGTCTCACGATCTACAACGACGGCCGCGTGCTCATGCGGCAATCCTTCGACGTGAAGGTGCCCGGTGGAACGTCACGGGCCTCGGTGAACATCGGCGCGGCCGATCCGGCTTCGGTCTTTGCGCTCGACCCAGGCGTCAGCATCAGCCACGCTGTCTTCGAGGGCATGCTCTCGGAAGCGGACGTGATGCGCCGGGCCGTGGGGCAGGAGCTCCGCTTCGTGACCGTCCGGCCCTCGGCGGCGGGCGCGGTGCCGGACACCATCCGTGCCACCGTGCTCAGCGCGGATCCGCTCCGCCTCCGGCTGGCTGACGGCTCCATCACGTTCAGCATGCCGGGCCACGCACTCTATCCGGCTGAGCTCGCAGGCGGTGAGCCCTCACTGGCGCTCGATCTTTCCAGCAAGTCCGCGCTCGAGCGCCTGCGGCTCGGCTACTTCACCAGCGGCGCACGGTGGAGCGCCGGGTATGCGGTGATCCTGGACAAGGCCGGCGCGCGCGTGAGCGGCAGTGCGGCGCTCAACTCCGAGACGCTCGCGGTGGAGGATGCCGACGTACAGCTCCTGGCCGGGGACGTCGGTACCGCCGTGTCGGCCCCGCAGCCGCCGAGGCCGCTTTTTGCGAGGGCGGAAGCGGCGAAGGCTGCAGATGCCGCGGGAGCAGTGGAGCAGCGGGTGGGCGAATTTCACCTGTATACCCTGAACGGCAAGCAGACGCTGAAGCCGGGCCAGACGACGCTCGCGTCGCTCTTCGCGCCGGTGACAACTCCCTACGAGAAGATGTACCTGGTGCACGGTTCCGTTCCGTACTGGGGCTACCTGCCACAGACCGGCGACGAGGGCGATGTGCCGGTGAACATCACCTACACGCTCAAGCGTGAGCGGAAGACGCCCTTTGGCGAGACCCCGTTGCCGGCGGGCGTCGCACGCGTCTACCAGGCGGATGATGCGGGGCAGCTGCAGCTGGTGGGTGAAGCCGCGGTGGACCACACGCCTGCGGGCGAAGACCTCCGTCTCGACGCCGGCACCGCCTTTGACCTCACGGCCAAGCGGGTGCAGACGTCGTATGCCACCCGTCGCGACAGCACCCAGGGAACCTGGCGCACCACTGCCACCGCCGATTACCGGGTGACGCTCACCAACGCCACCGATTCAGCGGTCACCGTGGTCGTGGAGGAACGGCGTGGGGGGGAGTGGGCCATCGTGTCGAGCTCGGTGCCAGCCCAAAAAATTTCCTCCACGGCCACGCGATTCAGCGTGAAGGTGCCGGCCCGGGGCGAGGCGGCGCTTACCTACCGGGTGCGGGCGGTCTGGTGACCGTCACGCTGCTCCATCTCTCGGACGTCCACTATGGCGTGGACGCCCAGCTTGATCAGCTGGAGGCGATCGAGGCGGCGGCGCCGTCGCTCAAGCCCGACGCCGTGGTCCTCTCAGGCGACCTCTCCCAGCGCGCCCGTCACGGCGAATTCCAGGCGGCGCACGCGCTCCTCAAGCGCATGAGCGACACGGCACCCACCCTGGTAGTGCCGGGAAATCATGACGTGCAGTGGTGGAAGAGCCCGATGCACCTGCTCGGTACGCAGCGGCTCTACACCAAGTATCGGCGCTGGTTCGGGGAAAACCTCACCCCGACGCTGGAGATTCCCGGTGCCGTGATCGCGGGAGCGCTCACGGCATGGGGTGTCGCGCCGGGATCCATGACCTGGAACCTGCGCGACCTCGCGGTGAAAGGTCATCTGCCCAGGTCGGAGACCACCCGGGTGCGGTCCATCTTTGCCCAGGCGCCGGCTGGCGCCGCGCGGGTGCTGGTGATGCACCACAACGTGCTGCGCGGTGGCATCTCCGAGCGCATGGGCCTTGCCCACTACGCCGACGCGCAGCGGCGGATCGCCGAGACCGGTGCGGATGTGGTCCTGTGCGGGCACGATCACCAGGAAGGGGCAGGGCAGGTGGGGAATGTGGTGGCCATCAGCACTGCCGGCACCCACACGTCGCGCACGCGGGGCGGGCGTCCCAGCGTCTTCAACATGGTGACGATCAAGCCGACCAGTGTCGAGATCCAGCATTTTCGCTGGGAAGCGGAGCGACGTGAATTCGTCCCTTCCGACCGGCACAGCTTTGCCCGGCGCAAGGGGGAGGCGGCGGTGTCGGTGGCGGGCGGTGGGGGAGCGCTGTGACAGGACGGGCAGGACGGGCGGGACGGGCGGGACGGACAGGTTGGGTGCGGCGGATCTGGTGACGCGTCATTGCGAGCCGCGGAGGGGCGAAGCAATCGGGTCGCGCCTTCGTGATCTTGGCCTCCACTCGCTGAACAGAGTGGTGCTGCACCGGAATCGCGTCGTGCTGCTCACCTTTGCCCGCGGTGTGCTGCGCCTGCACGAAGGATATGCTTCGGCGCCCGACGATGTGCTCCGGGCCATTGCGCGCTTTCTCTCCAGGTCGACACCCCGGCGTGATCGGCTCGCCGCACGGCGGCTCTTCCTCGCCTTTCCCGTCGAGCAGTTCGCGTCGAGCCGTCCAACCGCCCAGCCGTCCAGCCGTCCAGCCATCGAGTCTGACCGTCCCTGGATCCAGCGCCTCCGGGCCGAGCATGCCAGACTGAACATGGAGCGCTTCGGCGGTGAGCTGGGCGAGCTTCCGATCCGGCTGAGTGGCCGCATGCGGCGGCGGCTGGGCCATGTCATGCTGAGCCGGGAGACGGGGGCTGCCGTCGAGATCGCCATGAACCGCCGGCACGTTCAGCGCGACCCGTGGCCGATGGTGGAAGACACCCTGCTGCACGAGATGGTTCACCAGTGGCAGGCCGAGACGGGACGACGGGTGGATCATGGGGCGGAGTTCAGGAGGAAGCTGGCAGAGGTCAACGGGCAACGGTCAACGGTCAACGGTCGAGATCAGGCCATCACGCCTCGACCGTGACTCGTGACACGTGACTCGTGACTCGTGACTCGTGACTAGTGCCTCACGAGCCGCGACCCACATCCTATATTATCCCCATGCCGATTCCCGCCGGATTCGCTGAAGCCCTGGCCGAGAGGTACTCCTTAGAGCGTGAGCTCGGTGCTGGCGGCATGGCGTGGGTCTATCTGGCCAAAGACCTGCGGCATGGACGGCGGGTCGCCATCAAGGTGTTCCGGCCCGATCTGATGGCATCGATCGGCGCTGATCGCTTCCTGCGCGAAATCCGCATTATCGCGTCCCTCCAGCACCCCAACGTCGTGCCCCTGCTCGATTCCGGCGAAGCAGAGGGCATCCTGTACTACGTCATGCCGTACGTGGACGGTGCATCGCTCCGCGACCGGCTTGGCCGCAGCGGCGAACTGCCGGTGCCGGAGGCGGTGCGGATTCTCACCGAGGTCGCGGACGCGCTGGCGTGTGCCCACGCCAGTGGCGTGGTGCACAGGGATATCAAGCCCGAGAACGTCATGCTGTCGGGTCGCCACGCGCTGGTGACCGACTTCGGTATCGCCAAGGCACTGAGCGACGCCACCAGCGTGGGCAAGGCAACCACCGTGGGTCTGGCGCTCGGTTCGCCGGCGTACATGGCACCGGAACAGGCAGCAGCCGACCCCCAGGTGGACCAGCGCGCCGACATCTACGCGCTTGGAGTCCTGGCGTACGAGCTGCTCACCGGGCGACCGCCGTTCACTGGCGCCACCGCACAGCAGGTCCTGAGCGCGCATGTCACCCGGCAGCCGGATCCGATCGCGCGGCTACGCCCGGGACTGCCGCCGGCGCTCGAAACTGTCGTCCATACATGTCTGGAGAAGCGTGCGGCGGATCGGTACCAGACCGCCGACGAGGTGCTGGCGCAGCTGGAGTCGCTGGCGACGCCAGGTGGTGGGACCATGCCAGTCGGCAGGACGGCGGCGCCGGCGGTGGCGCGTCCCCGGCGCTGGCTGGTGACCGGTGCGGGAGCAGTCGCGGTGCTGCTGGCGCTCGCGACGCTGTACTTGACGCGCAAGCCGGAAGCAGCCTCGGTGCGGACCGTGGTGCCGAACGACATTCAGCTCACGTTCACGGGCGACGCCGATGTTCCGTCGCTCTCGCCCGACGGCAAGCGGATGGCGTATGTCAGGCGCCGTTGTGACCGCACTGGTGAATGCCTGTTCGACGTCAAGATCCAGGATGTCGGCGGTGCGGAGGCCGCCACGGTACTGGCAGGCGTGTCCCAGATCGGCCGGCTCGCGTGGACCGGCGACGGCCGCTACCTGTTTTTCCTGGGCAAGTATCGGGGCGCCTACGGCGCCCACTCCCTGTCCACGCTGGGCGGGGCGCCGACCTATCTCGGAGGATTTCTCGGCTCGCTGATCGGCAGCGGTGACACGGCGCTCGTCGTGTG
>DASSOW010000205.1:0-11618 GCA_035700175.1 Gemmatimonadales bacterium
GGGGGCGGAGCCGGGTGCCCTTGCCGGCCAGGGGGATGATGACCTGCATCGTGCGTCAGCTCCTTCCGTACCGGTCTTCGAGGCGAACCAGGTCGTCGAGCTCCGGGGTCGCAGCCTCCAGCACGTCGCTGTCGACGACCGCCTCGATCTGGTGCACCAGCCTGGCGGGGATGTGCACGCTCTCGCCCGCACGAAAGGGGCGTGCCGTGAGGGTCTCGCCCTCCATGGTGCGCAGGATGAGCTCACCATGCAGGACATGCATCGTCTCATCCTTCCTGTTGTGGTACTGCAGTGAAAGAATGTGGCCCGCCTTCACGTGCAGCAGCTTCCCCACGTAGCTCCCGGCCCGGGCCCAGATCAGCTCATGGCCCCACGGCTTCTCCACCCGGTACGGCACCTCCGGCATTACCCCTCCGCCAGCGTGAGTTCAAAGGACGACGGCGTGGTGACACACGCCTGGACACACACTCCGCATCCCACGCATCCCTCCTGGTGAATGCTGGGATGCCCCTGCTCATCGACGACCAGTGCCGCCTCGCCCATGGGACAGGCGTCCGCGCAGACTCGGCACGCCGAACCCTGGAACGTGATGCACCGATCAGGCCGGAAGGAGAGTTCCGCCAGTCGGTATCCGCTCCAGCCCCGTTCCGGCCAGGCCAGCGCGCCGGTGGGACAGGCCGTGACGCACGGCATGTCAGGACACGCGATGCACGGCTGCACCTTGGGATCAATGTAAGGGGTACCGGCGGCAAGCCCGCCCTTGGCGCGCACCGTGACGATGGCGTGCGGAGGACAGGCGTCGGTGCAGGCACCGCACCGGGTGCACGCCGCGAGGAATCCGATCTCGGGCAGGGCGCCGGGCGGCCGCATGAAGCGCGTGGCCACCACGCGTTCCTCGGTGTGCTCCAGCACATTGCCCAGCCATTTCTCGATGGCGGAGCGAAAGAGGGTGCGACGGTCAGTGTCGGTCATTCGGCAGCAAGAGAGTGTCGTGGCCTGGGTTTACGGTCGCGGGTCGCGGGTCGCGGGTCGCGGGTCGCCGGTAAGTATGTCATTCCGAGCGCAACGAGGAATCTCGCCAGCCTGGCCCCCAAGTCTGGCGAGCAGATCCTTCGCGATGCTCAGGATGACACACCCCGTCGACCGTCGACCATCACCACGCCGGCTCAAAGCTGAACGTCCAGCGAAATGCCACGGGGTCGAGCGTATCGCGATCATCAGCCAGCTCTTCCCGGTCAACCCAGAGCGGGAAATCCACCCGGGTCTGGAAATCGGTCTGGCCGATCCGGTGGCTGGCGCGGAGGCCGACGCCGGCGTCACCGGTGAGCCGCATGTGCCCGGTGATCGGGTCGGCAAGATCGCCGTCGGCCAGTGCCCCGTCGCCGAACAGCGCGAGTGAGACGTTGCGGAAGAGCCCGCCGCCGCGCCTGCCATAGAGCTGCGCCGCGAGCTCCAGGTTGAGCGCGATGATGTCGGGCGCCGCGAGGTTGTGGTCGAGCCCGCGCACATTGGCATCACCCGGCACGTGATAGTGAATGTCCTCCTGCCGGAACAGCGAACCGCGCGAGCGGGTGAAGGGATTCCAGAGCTGCGCATAGGGCCCGGCGCCTGAGAGGAAGAACTGCCGCTGCCGGATCTCGGGACCCTTGGTGGCGAAGGTGCCCGCGAAGAGTCGAGAGTCGAGGGTCAGGCGTCGAGAGAGCGGCCGACTGGCCGTGGCTTCAAGGGAACCCCGGAAATAGGCGCCCAGCTGGCTCCCGGTGCCGGCGGGCGCACCAATGCCGGGATGCTGGTACGCACCGCCGCCGGCCGCGCTGACATGGAGCGCCAGGGCCCACTCGCCGGCCTGGCTGGTGACGCCGGCATGCGCTTCGAGCTCACCGGATCCGCCATCGCTGTAGGTACCAGGCTCGAGGTATTCCGGATCGGTGACGCCCACCCATTGCGCCTGCAAGCCAACGGTGTGGATGGTGCGGCTCTGCAGCGAACGATTGAGGTTCCAGTCGGCGCCGATCTTCGCCGCGCCCCGCCCCTCGACGTGCATCCCTTCGGCGCCGAGCGTGAGACCCGGCGCGCGGAGCCAGGTGGGATTGCGCACCCGGATGGCAACGTCGGGGTCGGTCTGGTCGAGGTTGTCCTCGTTGGCCCAGCCGGTGCCCATCGAGTACTGGGTCTCGTTCTGCACGAAGCGGCCGAGATAGTTGCTCCGCTCCCGCAGGCCCAGGGTGATCCCGCCAACCGAGTTATACCAGATGGTGGGCGCAAAGCTCATCGCAAGCTGGTCGCGATACACCGGCTGGGAGAAGAACTTGTCCACGCCCAGCTTCACAGGCCCCGGGCCCGCGATCAGCGACTTCAGCGTCACGCCGTAGTGCCGCTCGTTGTTGAGCATGTTCCAGTCATGGGTCCGCACCCGCGGATCCAGGCGGATCGTCGATGGCTTCGCGGCAGTGGTTGCTTCCACCCACTCCTTTGCCGCGAGCCCGTCCACCCGCTTCACCACCGTGTCGCTGCCGGCGATGACGGCCACTTCCACCGGCAGCCGCCCTTTTTCATGTCGCACCACTTCCACCCGCGTCAGCCAGGAGCCATCGGCCTGCCGGTCGCGCTTCACCCGTCCGATGCCGTAGTCATAGAGCGGCGTCCCGTGCAGCCACTGGCCGAAGAAGGTGGACAGGTTCAGGCCCGACACTTCTTCCGCCACGTCGCGGAAGGCGGCCTCATCCACGTGCTTGAGCTGCCAGCGCTGGTAGAAGGTGCGGAGGATCTCCCGCATCGTGTCGTCGCCCACGATGTAGCGCAGGAACTCGTAGAACATCTGCCCGCGGGTGTAGATCGCGATATTGTAGCTGGTGAAGTCGCGGTACTTGTCGCTCACCAGGCTGGCCGGCTCGCTCATCCCATCGAGATCGAGATTGAGGATGAACTGGTCCGTCCCCGGCCACTGCGACTGCCCCGACTGCTCCTCGGCGAACCACGCCGACTGGAAGCTGGTGAAGCCCTCATCCAGGAAACCCTCGCGCCACTCATTGTTGGCGAGGATGCCCATGGTGTAGTTGTGCCCCAGCTCGTGCACGATGAGCCCCTGCCCCGCGGATCCGTTGTGGATCATCATCGGGAACTCGGTGCCGCCGCCCTCGATCCGGTGGACGTTGGTGATCTGGGGCCAGTCGAACTTGCCATAGAGTGAATCGAGCCAGTCAAGCGCGATCTCGGTCCGCTTCACCGCGACGCCGTTGCCCCAGCTCTTCTCGTCGCCGGGCTGGTAGAGCACATGCACCGCCACGTCCTTGTACCGCCCGCCTTCGTAGCGGTAGTCCGGCGCCATGGACATGGCAAAGTGGTGCACATCGTCAGCATACCAGATGAGGCGCTTCCGACCGTTGGACGCGGGCGCGCACTGATTGCCGAGCGCCGCGGTCTTTGAGCCGTAGAAGTCGCGCTGGTACTCCACCGGTGAGTCCTTCAGCTGGTTGGCGCGCTCCCACCCGGGATCGCCGCATACTGGCACGCCCGTGGCACCCACCACCTGGTCCTCCGGCACGTCGAGCCGGACGATGAATGAGCCGAACTCGCCATAGAACTCGCCCGCCGGATACAGCGGGTGCTCTTCCCAGCCGTAGCGGTCGTACACCACCACCTTGGGGTACCACTGGGCGAAATCGAAGTGCCGCCCGCGCCGTCCCTGTCGCCTCGGCACCGTCGAGGGCCGGGCGTCCCAGTCCATGCTGATGTCCATGGAGCCACCCGGTGCGAGCGGCTCCGGCAGCATGAACCGCACGATGGTGCTGTCGGGCGCGAAGGGATAGACAGCCTCGACCGGCTGGCCCATGATGCGCACGTTGCGCACGTGGTTGAAACCGTAGTCGGGATCCTTGAGATCGTTGAAGCGACGGCGGCCCTCCACCGAATCCGCATCCGACCAGCGCGAGCCGGGCCGGAAGGCATTGAGATGCAGGTGGAGCGCAAATGACGTGAGGGTGTCGGGTGAGTGATTGGTGTAGTGAATCTGCTCCCTGCCGCCGAGTACACCGGTAGGTTCGTCGAGACGGGCCGTGATGTCGTAGGCCACGTGCTGCTGCCAGTAAGGCGTCCGGGGACCGGCTTGGGCCGGCTGCTGGATGAGGGCGGCGAGGAGGAGTGGGAACATTAGGGGCTAGGGATTAGGGATTAGGGATTAGGGCTTCGAGGTCACGGCGGACGAAAGATAACCCGCAAACGCAGAAGGACCCCGCCACGCAGCGGAGTCCTCCCGGTCAAACCCTGATCCCTAGCCCCTGATCCCTAGCCCCTACCCCACAAGTTGCCTTCTCAACCTCGTCATCCGCCGGCGCACCGAGCCGTCATAGACCCGCTCGCCCACGCGCACGATGGTGCCGCCGAGGATGTCGGGATCGACAGAGAACTCGGCCACGACGTCCTTGCCCAGCGCCTTGACCAGTGCGGCGCGGATCTGCTCCCGCATCTCTTCATTGGGCTCACGCGCCACGACCACGCTTGCGCGCACCCGGTTGAGCTTGACGTCGAGCTCGGCCTGGTAGGCATCGGCAATCTCGCCGAACAGGCCCTGGCGGCCACGACGTACCACCGCCTGCAGGAACAGCACGAACTCGCGCGGGGCATCGGGCAGCGCCCGCGCCAGCAGTTCCGCCTTGGCGGCCTTGGGAATCCGGGGCGACACCAGCACCGCTTCCGCCTCGGGCGAGCCGCCCACCGCGTCCGCCACGGCCCGGATCAGCTCGGCGTACTCCGCCGTGCGGCCGCTGTGCTCACCCAGGGTGAACAGCGCCTCGGCGTAGTTCCGGGCGACGGCCGGCGCCCTCAATGCTGGGGCTCCAGCGTGGCCAGGTAGTCATTCACCAGCTGGCGGTCGGCATCGCTGTCAAGCCGCTGGCGAATGAGGCGACCGGCCGCGGCGAGGGAGAGGTCCACGGCTTCGCGCCGAAGCTCGGCGACGGCGCGCTGCTGCTCCTCGGCCAGCTCGCGGCGGGCACGGGCGAGCAGCTCTTCCTGCTCCTGCCGCGCCTTTTCCATCACCAGCGTCCGCTCCTTCTCCGCCGCACCCTGGGCCTCGTTGATCAGCTGGTGCGCCTGGGCGCGCGCATCGGCCAGGAGCTTCTTCTGCTCCTCCAGCACCCGGGCCGATTCCTCACGATTGCGCGCGGCCTCGGCGATCTGGGTCTCGAGCGCCTTCTCTCGCGCCTCGACGGCGCCCAGGATCTGGGGCCATGCGAACTTCCAGAGCACTGCAACCAGCAGCGCAAAGATCACGATGGTCCAGAACATCAGCCCGCCCTCGACCGTGAGCGGACCGGCCACGGGGGCTTCCTGGAGCGCGAGAGCGGCGAGCAAGAATGTCGTCATGAGAATCTCCGAAGATGGACAGATGGACGGTTGGACAGTTGGACAGTGATCAAGGCTGTCCATCTGTCCAACTGTCCGTCTGTCCGCCTTAGAACGTCACCTTACCCTGAATCAGGAACGCAATAACCGCGACAAAGAGCGCCACGCCTTCGACCAGCGCGGCGGCGATCAGCATCGCCGTCTGGATGCGCGCGCTGTTCTCGGGCTGGCGGGCCATGCCCTCGACCGCCTTGCCGCCCGCGAACCCGATGCCGATGCCGGCACCGACCACCGCGAGGCCGCCGGCCAGGCCGGCGCCGATCAGGCCGTAGCCCTTGCCACCCGCCGCCGACGCGACCTGCGCCACGTCCTGCAGCATCGCAAGCATGTGAACCATGTTCTGACTCCACTCACCTTGGAGATCGCTGGTTGTCTGCACCCGCCGCTCGGCGCGCCGACTCTCCGGATCGGCGACTCCGCGGTAACCCGCCAACGCCTCGGCGGCCGCAGGCCGCCTCGACAACGGGCTTCCGCCACCGGACGGTGGCGTACGTAGCCGGAGTTCCGCGGATGCACGGGCCCCGGTGATGGGTCGGGGCGAGGGTAGGGGCGGGTCTTAGACCCGCCCGTACCTTCGCCCCGACCCTAATGTGCTTCCTGCATCAGCCCGATGAACACCGCCGTGAGCAGCGCGAAGACATAGGCCTGCAGGAACGCCACAAACACTTCGAGGAGCATGATTCCCGTCGCCATGAGCGACGAGGCGATGCCCACCGAGAAACTCTTGAAGATGAACGTGAGCCCGATCAATGCCAGCACCAGCACGTGGCCCGCCGTCATGTTGGCAAAGAGCCGGACCGCGAGCGCAAACGGCTTGGCCAGCTTGCCGATGATCTCGATCACGGTGAAGATGACCAGCATGATGGGCTTGAGGATCATTCCGCCCACGCCGCCGGGGAGCCCGTGCGGAAGGAAGAAGATGGTCCCCATGTAGCCCTTGAAGCCCAGCGCCTTCATGCCGGAGATCTCGATCACCAGGAACGCCACCAGCGCGAGCCCGGCCGTCACCGAGATGTTGCCCGTGGGCGTCGCGCCCCACGGCAGGATGCCCAGCAGGTTCATCACCAGGATGAAGAAGAACAGCGTCAGGATGTACGGCGCGAATGCCGCCGAATGAGGCCCGGCGTTGGGGAGCACTACGTCCTGCCGCACCCAGAGCGCGGTCGCCTCCATGGCGCTGGCAAAACCCTTGGGCGGCTTGCCCGAGCGCTGGGCCTTCTGCACCGAGCGTCCGCTCAGGATGAACGTGAGCGCCACGATGATGGCCGCAAACAGCATGAAGATGGTGTGCTTGGTGGGGCTCAGGTCGAGGGCGTACTTGCCGACCTGAATCGGCTGCCAGTGCGGCAGGTGCCAGACGATGCCGAACGGCAGCTCGATTTCGTCCGAGTTGCCGATGTGGTGCAGGATGTCAATTTCGGCTTCCTTGCCCCGCTCCGCCTCGTGCTGGCCGGCGGTCTGGTGCTCCTGGGCAGCAAGCGGAGCGGGCTGCGAGATGCCCGCGAAGCCAATCACAAGAATGAGGGACAACCAGCGCGCGATTCGCATCATAGCCGTCAGGTGCGAGGAAGTGCTGCCAGCGCCACGACGCCCTCCACCAGGAGCAGCGCCGCCAGCAAGCCAGCCAGTGTAACCAGCAGCGGTGTCGCCGAGAGCCCGAAGGCCGGCCCGACCAGCACCGCCATGAGTCCTATCAGGATGAGCCGGGCCAGGAGCCCCAGCCCCCAGACCACCAGGAACCGCTGGGTCCCCACGGACCGGATCACCCACCAGCCGAGGGGCCCCTGCACCAGGATGGATGCCAGCACGGCCATCCAGACGGCCGGGTGTTCGCGCTCCGGCACCAGCCGCAGGGCCAGCACGGCACCCAGCAGCGCCACCACCACCACGAGCAGGGGATACAGGAACCTCGTCCTCGTCAATCCTGTCCGCCCTGTCCGTCCCGTCCCCCCTGTCCGCCTCGTCCGCCCTCTCCCAGCTCTCGAACAAGCGACCACATCGTGGCCCCAAACCCCAGGAACGCGCCCACGATAGTCAGCAGCTGGCCGGTGCCGAACTTCCGGTCGGCCCACTGGCCGGCAAAAAGCCCCAGCAGAGTCATGACGACCAGCTGGATCCCGAGGCCGGCAAACCGCATCGGCGAGGGGCCGTCACCACCCGTGGGGGCCTCTGTCACGGCGGCAAAATTAGGCGCTTGTGAAATTTTTCGCAAGCATTCTCAGGACGGGCGCGATGACACTTCAGAGAGGCTGCATTCCGGTGCACCGTCGCGTTTCCGCTGCGGCCCACCCATTTTCCGGCATGCATTCGAATCCAACCGGCGCCACCGTACGTCTGTCCAACTGTCCATCCGCC
Source organism: Gemmatimonadales bacterium (assembly GCA_035700175.1). Taxonomy (GTDB): domain Bacteria; phylum Gemmatimonadota; class Gemmatimonadetes; order Gemmatimonadales; family GWC2-71-9; genus CAMLHP01. The sequence continues at coordinate 7,759 of DASSOW010000205.1, forward strand.
GCCCCTCGACTCTTGACTCTCGACCTTCGACGCTCTCCTCAATGACCTCTGCCCCAGCCTCCGCCCCCGACGACGTCCAGCAGCTCCAGCGCCTGACCGCGGCGGTGTCCGACCTTCGCCGCCAGGTGGCCCGACGCATCGTGGGGCAGACCGAGATCGTGGACGGCATCCTGACCGCCATCCTGGCCGGCGGGCACGCCCTGTTGATCGGCGTCCCCGGGCTGGCCAAGACCCTCATGGTCCAGAGCGTGGCCGAAGCACTGCGGCTCTCCTTCAACCGGGTGCAGTTCACGCCTGACCTCATGCCGAGCGACATCACGGGCACTGAGATTATTGAAGAAGATCTGACGACGGGAAAGCGGGCATTCCGGTTTGTGCACGGGCCGGTCTTTGCCAACGTGCTGCTGGCGGACGAAATCAACCGTACCCCGCCCAAGACCCAGGCGGCGCTGCTGCAGGCCATGCAGGAACACCGGGTGACCACGGGCGGCACCACCTATCCCCTCCCCGCCCCCTTCTTTGTCCTGGCGACCCAGAACCCGATCGAGCAGGAGGGAACCTATCCCCTGCCCGAGGCCCAGCTTGACCGGTTCATGCTGGAATTGCGGGTGCGCTATCCCTCAAGAGAAGAAGAAGAAAGCATCGTGGAGCGCACCACTGGCGAGCCGGAGGCGGCCATCACCCCGGCGCTCGACGCCGACGCGGTGAGGGCCATGCAGGCGCTGGTGCGGCGGATTCCGGTCTCCAAGGGGCTGGTGACGGCCGCCGTCTCCCTCGCCCGCCGCACTCGGCCCGGTGAACCCGATGCACCGGCGGCAGTGAAGGAATACGTGGAATGGGGCGCAGGCCCGCGGGCGTCGCAGTACCTGGTGCTCGCCGCCAAGGCCCGCGCCGCCATGGATGGCCGTCCCATGGCCGATCTGGATGACGTCAGCACGGTGGCACCCTCGGTGCTGCGTCATCGCGTGGTGACCAATTTCGCGGCCGAGGCGGCGGGGCGGACGAGCGAGGATCTGGTGAGGGAGCTGCTTGGGAGCTGAGAGCTATGAGCTATGAGCTTTGAGCTGTGAGCTGTGAGCTTTGCGAGGATGCCGCTCACAGCCCATAGCTCACGGCTCACAGCTCATTGACATTTTCCTTCAATATCGTACCTTGTGACGTTAATCGTCACATGGGCGAAATATGTCGAAATCCGTCACCCAATACATCGCCGTGCTCGCCGACGCCGTGGGCTCCCGGCGGCTCGCCGCGCCGGCCCGCCAGGCACTGCAGGACCAGCTCCGCGCCGCCCTCACTGCCGCCAACCGGAAGTGGCGCAGTGCCATTGTGGCCCGGTTCGCCATAACCCTTGGCGACCAGCTCGAGGGCCTCCTCGCCGCCGATGCCCCGCTCTGGGACATCATCCACTACCTCCGCGCCCAGCTGGATGGGGACTGGATCATTGCCTGCGGCCGAGGGCCGCTGGCCACTACCCTGGGTCCATCAGTCGTCGAACTGGACGGCCCCTGCTTCCATGAAGCCCGTGAGGCGCTGGAGCACGCCAAGCCCGAACGCCTTGTGCTGGCCTTCGGTGGCTACGATGCCATCGCCAGCGCCTTCAGCGCCTACTACTCCGCCCTTTACTGGACCTGGACCCGGCGACAGCGCGAAGCTGCTTCCCTGCTCCGTACCCTGAAGCCGGCCGAAGTCGCCGAGCGCCTCGGCGTGGACCGGAGCGCTGTCTCGCACCTCACCCGCCGCATCAGCTGGCAGCAGGTCGAAGACGGCGATGCAGCATTCAAGCAGCATCTGGAGAAGGCCCGATGAACCTTCCCGCCGCGATCATCCTGGCCCTCTTCGCTGTCGGCCTCACCTTGGCACCCTGGCATCAGCCGAACTACCGCAGGCCGCGCCGGGGGCTGCTGGCGGAAGGCGTCCTGCTGGCGGTCGGGCTCATCGTGGCGTGCCTGGCCACCCGGCTGGGCCCGGTGGCCGACTTCGGCTGGAAAGTGGGCCGGTGGCTGGTGTACGCCGCGGCGTACTGGTACGCGATAGTGGGAGGAATTGGCGTCGTGCGGCTGGTGCTCGCCGAAGTGCCGGTGCGGGAGCGGCAGGAAACCGAGCCGGGCATCGAGGTGCCCCAGGGCGAGCTGGCCCGGGGCCGCCTGATCGGCATCCTGGAGCGTGCGCTCGTCCTCACCCTCGTGCTCCTTGGCCAGTTCGGCGCCCTCGGCTTCGTGGTCGCCGCCAAGGCCCTCGCCCGCTTCCGCGGCCTCGACGACCGCGACTTCGCCGAATACTTCCTGATCGGCACCCTGGCGTCACTACTGCATGCGGTGGCAGTGGGGGTGGGGCTGCAGGTGGTGCTGTGAGCTGTGCGCTATGCGCTATGCGCTATGCGCTATGCGCTGGGCGCTGGGCGCAAAATGAAAGCCGAGCGAAGCACGCTCCGCCCGGCTTTCAGCTTTCAGCCCTCTGCTTTCAGCTCTTAGCCCATAGCGCACAGCGCACAGCGCATAGCGCTCAGCGCCCTTACAACGGCAACCCGGGCACGCTCCCGGTCAGCACCGCGATCACCAGCACCATCTCGATCGGCAGGAGGATGCCGATGAAGGTGAGGTCGGCGGCGCCGGCGAGGGCCTGCTGCTCGTCACCGGTCAGGGTACGGCCATCCACCGGGGTGAGCGTGTCGCCATCGTAGGTGGCCCACGTGTCGCCGTTCACCTTGATGGTAATGGTGGGGTCGGTGTCCGGGCTGCTCGAGCCGATTACGTCCATGCGGCCATTGGGCGACTTGATCGTCTCGCTCAGCGTGAAGTCAACGGTCCCCGCCTCATCATTCGACGTGCCGTTCATGGCAAAGTCGAAGCTGAGATCCTGGGCCGAGAAGTCGAGCGACGAGTGCAGGTTGAAGGTGGAGGTGGTGCCGTTGTCGCTGCCGTCGGCGGAGAAGTCCACGTCGAGCCGGCCGAATGGCATGGCCAGGAAGCCGTCCACGCCCATGGAGCCGTTGCTTTCGTCGCCGGTCACCGTCACGGTGTAGTCGAGCACGGTCTTGCTTCCCTTCACCGCCTGGAGCCGGGCCTTCCCGGTGCTGCCGCTCGAGAGGTCGGTCAGGTCCACGTGGCCGGTTTCCACCAGGGGCAGGATGAAGTTGCCGCTGATGTCCTGTTCATAGAGCAGGATCCGCACGCCATTGGCGGGCGCACCGGTGAGCTCCGAGACCTCGTAGTCGCCGGTTTCCGAGTTGTAGACCCAGGTCTTGCCAGCGGCCTCGGGCGGGATGGACCCGGCGGAGGCGCTGATGGCTGCGGGGTGCCGGCGGGCGCTTGCGAGCGCGGCCGCCACGGCCTTGGCGTCACGCGACTGCAGCGGCCGGCTGGCCACCTGGCTCAGGGTCAGCAGCGGGCCGCCCAGCACCTGGCCCACGCCGTTGAACACCTGGTTCAGGTCGGGATCGCTGGCGATCTCATTGAGCTGGGCCAGGTCGTTGTTCATGCCCGTGGCATTGAACTGACTGGGGCCCGAGTCGCCGCAGGCGGCGAGAAGGGCGACGGACAGGGCGGCCAAGGCCGCGCGAGTCTTGCAGAACGCCATGCTGGATCTCCGTGTGGATCGGTTCGGACCCCTGTCGCAGGTCGCAGGTCGCAGGTCGCAAGCTGCGCTGGCACAGGAGGTTGAGCTGGCGGCGCAAAGTCCTGCACGCCGGCAATGTCAAAGCTCACGGAGAGAGAAGGCAACGGGTGGGCCATTGGCTAGGGACTAGGGACTAGGGGTTAGGGATTAGGGGCCGAGAGACGAACCTCCGTCTTTCCGCCCTAATCCCTAACCCCTAGTCCCTAGTCCCTATTTTATTCCCATTTTACCCGCCCGCCGCATAT
>DASSOW010000206.1:0-8533 GCA_035700175.1 Gemmatimonadales bacterium
CCGAGCTTCGTGATGAGCGCGAGCTTCACCAACCAGGTAATGGCCCAGATCGAGCTGCACCGGAATGCCGGGAAGTACGAGCGAAAGGTCTACGTCCTGCCCAAGGCGCTGGACGAGAAGGTCGCCCGGCTCCACCTCGACAAGCTCGGCGTCAAGCTGACCAGGCTCTCGCCTTCACAGGCCGAGTACATCGGCGTGCCGGTGGAGGGGCCGTACAAGGCGGAACATTATAGGTATTAGGGATTAGGGATCAGGGGTTAGGGCGGACGGGCGGGCGCTCGTCTCACATTCCCTAATCCCTAACCCCTAACCCCTAATCTCTAGTCCCCCGCCCCAACCTCCCGCTCCATCGCCTCCCGCTTCGCGTTGATCTCCGCCTCGTGCTCCTGCACGAACTTCACGTTGTCCATGTTGGCGTGCATGGCGGTGACCAGCGAATCCTGATCGTCATTGGGCCGCATCTTGAGCACTGACGCTGCCATGGCGGACTGCAGCATGCTCATGGTGAGGGTCACGTATTCCCTTGGCTCGAGCCCCGCACCGCGGATGGCCGACGCCCACTCCGGGCTGGCCTCGATCTTCTGCGCCATCTCTTCCATGCTGCCGCTGCCGTCGAGACTCAGCGCCTCCTGCTGCGCCGGCGTCATGGCCTTCATCTTGACCACCATGTTGCGCTGCGCCTCGAAGAACTTGTTCACCTTGTCCATCGACAGCTTGTAGCTCGCCACGTCGGCGAGGTCGGTGGTGCCGTCCTGCTGCGCGGCTGCCGAACTGTCGGCGGGCGGCGCATCCTTGGGTCCGCAGGCAGCCGAGGCAAGGCAGGCAGCTGCCAGGAGGCTGGTCAGGCGTGTGGTCATGGGAGGGATTCCGGATAGGGTGAGAGCTGTGAGCTGTGAGCTGTACGTGGACAAAAGCTAACCCTTTCCGCCCTAAGCCCTAAGCCCGGAGCCTTATGCCCCCACCATTCATCCTGTAACTTTCCCCTTTCCGCCAAATCAGTCCCTGCATCCGGAGGCCGTTCCCCCATGCGCCGCTTGCTGCTTGCTGTCCTGTTCCTGATCGTCGCCGCCGCCCCTGCCCAGGCCCAGTTTGGCCTGCCCAAGGTCAAGGTCAAGACACCCTTCGGGTCCTCATCCTCTGACGTGCGCACCGGCCGCGTGATCTTCGGTGCAACGGTCCTCGAGATCAACGACGAAAACATGTCGCACTTCCTCAAGGGGCTCGCTGCCGAGCAGGAAGCGGCGACCCGGCTCGAGGCGGACCAGAAGAACGGCGCCCCCGCACGCAACCAGAAGAAGCGCGACGCATACGAGAAGCAGCGCCAGGCCTATGACGCCGCATCGGAGAAGTACGATGCCTGCGCTGCTCCGCTTCGGGAGCAGGGAGCCAGCGAAATGGACGCCTACGCCTCCGACGTCGCCCGGGATACGGCGACGCTCCGGAAGGTGGCCGAACGGATGCAGAGCGCAGCCGCCGCAGGCAACCTGACCGAGGTGCAGCGGCTATCGGACTCCGTCGCCAAGGCGTCGAACGCTGCGAGTGGCGAGGGCATGGCGGTGGCCGGTGCTGCCAACAAGCGGATCGCCGAGAAGTGCGGCACTCCACCGCAGGAGCCCGCCGAGCCGGAGTACGAGGATGAAATGACCGGCGAGGACGTGCGCAGCGCGGGCCTGACCGCGAGCGGCATGACCGCGTCGCAGTACTCGATCTTCCGCGAGCGGGTGCTTCCCTACGTGGCAAGCAAGGGCAAGTCGGGCGGCAGCAACACCTACACCGACGACGAAGTCGCCGTGCTCAAGGCTAACCTCGGCGAGCTCAGCGGGTACCAGGAGCTGCTGGAGCAGTACTAGCTCGCAAGTCGCGGGTCGCGGGTCTCGTGACCTGCGACCTGTGACCCGCGACTCCCGGCCCATGCTGCGCCCTCTCCTGCTCTTCCTGCTCCTCGCCACGGCGGCGCCCTCCACGCCGCCGTCGCTCTCGGTGTACAGCGATGGCGGCTGGCACAGCTGGTGGCGGGCCGATGCCGCGCCGGCCCGATGGGATGCAGGCCTCCCGCTCGTGATGCATGCCGTGCAGTGGGAAGATTCGGCCAACGGCATAGCGCTTGGCTCGCTCCGCCTGTCCGCGGGCGGCGAGGCCTGGCGCACCCGCGCGATCATCGTGCGGGTGGATCCCTCGCGCATCCGCTTCACGCTCTCGAGCCCAGGCACTCGCCTCGGTGCACCCTACAGCTGGACCATCGATTCGGCGCCGTCATCCGCCCTGCTCGCGCTCAACGCCGGGCAGTTCGATGACGACGGCGCCTGGGGCTGGCTTGTGCGGGAGGGACGTGAACTTCAGCCGCCCGGCCGCGGCCCGCTGGCGCCGGCGGTCGTAATCGACACCGCAGGCCGGCTCAGCATCGTGCCGGCCGACAGCGTTGCCTCGCTCCGCAGCTCGAGGAACGTCATGACCGCCTTCCAGTCCTACCCCGCCCTGCTCCAGAAAGAAGGTGCGGTGCCGGCGGCGCTCCTCCGGGACACACCATACCTCGACCGCAGCCACCGTGATGCTCGCCTCGCCGTCGGGCTGCTGCGCGACGACCAGATCATCATCGTGCTGACACGATTCGACGCCCTGGGCGGTGCGCTGGACGGGCTGCCTTTCGGCCTCACCACCCCCGAGATGGCCGCGCTCCTCGGCGCCCTCGGCGCCCGCCGGGCCGTTTCGCTCGACGGCGGCGTTTCCGGCCAGCTGCTCGTCCGGCTGCACGGCCAGGAGTACCGGTGGACGGGGTGGAGGAAGGTGCCGGTGGGGCTGGTAGGGATGGGTGGGTAGGATGGGCAGGATGGGCCGGTGATGCAGGAGCAGCTCCGTCCCGCCCATCTCGCCCGTCTTGCCCATCTTGCCTCCTATACCCTACCCCCCTATACTACAACCATGACCACGATCGACCTCGCCGTGCTGCTCGCCGGGCTCGCCGCCATCCTCTGGGTAAACTGGTACTTCTTCATCGCGCCGAGGCGCCAAGCCGCTGAGGCAACCACCGGCGGCGGCCGGCAGGAAGCCGTCATTGTCATCCATGGCGGCTATGAACCCGCCACCATCCGGGTGAAAAGCGGGACACCGGTGCGGCTCATTTTCGACCGGCAGGAGACCAACAGCTGCTCGGAAGAGGTCGTGTTCCCCGACTTCAACGTCCGCCGCTTCCTGCCGGCGTTCGAGCGCACCACGGTGGACCTCCCTGCCCCTGCGCCCGGCGAGCATCCGTTCATGTGTGGCATGAGCATGCTGCACGGCCGCCTGATTGCGGAGTAGTGTCATGACTGGCACCGAAACCGCCAAGCTTGAATTCCCCGTGTCCGGCATGCACTGCGCCGCCTGCCAGGCCCGGGTGCAGCGCGCGCTGGAGAAGGCGCCCGGGGTGAACAGCGCCACGGTCAACCTGATGACCGGCAGCGCCACCGTCGCCTTTGATCCCTCGGCCACGAACCCGGAAGCGCTGCTGGAAGCGGTGCGCAGCACCGGCTACGGCGCCGAACTGCCCGATCCATCCCTGTCGGCGCAGGAAGAACAGGAGGCGCGCGACACCGCCCGCGCGGCCGAGTTCCGCGATCTCAGGCGCAAGGCCATTGTTTCGCTCGTTGCCGGCGCCATCGCCATGCTCATCTCGATGCCGTTGATGGCCCATCACGCCGGCGCATCGCCCGATCCCTTCATGACCTGGGTCATGCGCCACGTGAGCCCCGCCCTCGAGACGGCGTTCCCCTGGCTCTATGCCGCCCCGTCATCGCTGCTGCTCGGCGTCCTGCTCGTCCTCACGCTCGGCACCATGCTGTGGGCCGGACGGCATTTCTACACCGGTGCGTGGAACTCCTTCCGGCATCACTCGGCGGACATGAACACGCTCATTGCCGTGGGAACTGGCGCCGCGTTCGTCTATTCGCTGGTGGCCACCTTCGCGCCGGGTATCTTCACCAGCCACGGCCTCTCGCCCGACGTGTACTTTGAGGCGGTCATCATCATCATCGCACTCATCCTCGTGGGCAATGCGCTCGAGGCACGTGCCAAGCACCGGACCGCGTCAGCATTGCGCTCGCTCGCGGGGCTGCAGCCGAGTTCGGCTCGCGTCATCCGTGGCGAACAGGAACTGGACATCCCGATCGGTGACGTCACCCACGACGAAATCATCGTGGTGCGCCCGGGCGAGCGGATTCCGGTGGACGGGGTGGTGGTCTCGGGCCGCAGCGCGGTGGACGAGAGCATGCTCACCGGCGAAGCGATGCCGGTTGACAAGTCGGACGGCGACGCCGTCATCGGCGGCACGGTCAACCGCACCGGCAGCTTCCGGCTCCGCGCCACCACGCTCGGACGAGACAGCGTACTGGCCCGCATCGTCACGCTGATGCGCGAGGCGCAGGGTTCCCGTGCGCCGATCCAGCGGCTGGCGGACCGGATCAGCGCCGTGTTCGTGCCGGTCGTGATCTCGATCGCCATCGCGACGTTCGTCACCTGGTTCATTGCGAGCGGCGAGGGCGGCGTGGTCCGCGCCTTTGCCGCCGCAGTGGCGGTGCTCATCATCGCCTGTCCCTGCGCCATGGGCCTCGCGGTGCCGACCGCGGTCATGGTCGCCACGGGACGGGGCGCCGAGCGGGGCGTGCTGATCAAGGGGGGCGAAACACTGGAGCGGGCGGGTGACGTGGATACCGTGGTGCTCGACAAGACCGGCACCATCACGGAAGGCCGGCCGGCGGTCACCGATATCGTCACGGCGGAAGGTGTAGAAGAGCGCGAGCTGCTGCGCCTCGCCGCCTCACTCGAGCGGGCATCGGAACACCCGCTGGCCGACGCCATCGTCGCCACCGCGAAGGCGCGCGGGATCACGCTGGACGAGGCAACGAATTTCGACTCGGTCACCGGGAAGGGAGTGAAGGGCGCTGTCGGTTCGCACGATGTGCTGATCGGCACCGAAACGCTGCTGCGCGAGCATGATGTCGCGCTCTCAACTCTCAGCCCTCAGCTCTCAGCTCTCCGCGCCCACGGCCGCACTGTCGTCCTCATGGCCGTCGACGGCCGCGCCGCCGGCCTGCTCGCCATCGCCGACCCGATCAAGGACACCTCGCGCGCCGCGCTGGCGGAGCTGCGGACGCTGGGGCTCGACCTCGTGCTCCTCACCGGCGACAACGAGCAGACGGGGCACGCCATCGCGAAGGAGGTCGGGATCAGTCGCGTGGTGGCCAACGTCCTGCCGGATGGAAAGGTGGCCGAGGTAAAGCGGCTGCAGGCGGAAGGGCACGTGGTGGCGATGGCGGGCGACGGCATCAATGACGCGCCCGCCCTGGCGCAGGCGGACATCGGCATCGCCATGGGGAGCGGGACCGACATCGCCATGGACGCGGGCGACGTCACGCTCATGCGCGGTGACCTCACCGGCGTGGCCGACGCCATCCGGCTCTCGCGCCGCACCATGCGCACCATGAAGCAGAACCTCTTCTGGGCGTTCATCTACAACGTGGTGGGCATCCCCATCGCGGCCGGCGTGCTCTACCCGGCGTTCGGGATATTGCTGAGCCCCGTGATCGCGAGCGCGGCGATGGCGATGAGTTCGGTCAGCGTGGTGAGTAACAGTCTCCGGCTGAAGCGGGCATAGTCATGTGCCAGTGTCTCACACGAAAACACGAAAGCACGAAGGGGGCAGGGGACTCGGGTCTCGCGCCGCATGCCACGACCCAGGACCCATGACTCGCGGCGCCTTTCGCGCTTTCGTGTTTTCGTGTGAAATCGACAAGGAGCAGTAATGGCAGCGAAGACCGACTCTCGTCAAGCAGTCACTGTGGACAGGGAGTTGCAGGCCCGGAACCTCCGCCGCCTGCGGCGGATCGAGGGCCAAGTGCGCGGCCTGCAGAAGATGGTCGAGGAAGACCGCTACTGCGCTGACATCATGACCCAGATCGCCTCAGTGCATGAGGCACTGCGGGCGGTGAGCCGGGAGCTGATGCGGAATCACCTGAAGCATTGCGCCACCACCGCCATCCGATCGGACGACCCGGTGAAGGCAAATGAGACGTACGATGAGCTGATCGAGCTGATGTTCAGGCACGTGAGGTGACAGGATGGGCGGGATGGGCTAGATGGGCAGGATGGGCGAGTGATTCAGGCTTGGCTCCGACCTGCCCATCCCGCCCATCTCGCCCATCCTGCCCTACTCCCCAGCTACCGCAAACAGCTGTGCCTGGTCCCTGGCGTTCCCCAGCAGAGTGAGGGCACGGTGGAGCTGGTTGTCGTCGTCCACCCGCCGGCGGAACGCCGCCGAGTCGCCGAATGCAATCGTCGCGGCCTGCTGGCCGATGAGCTGGTTCACCAGCGACGTGGCGCTGTCGAACTGCGCCCGCGTCACCGGCACGCTATCCCGGCTCATCTGCTGGAAGAGACTGTCGCGCCAGGCCTCGGTGACCGTGAAGCCGGGCTTGATCCTGGGCCGCATCCTGAGCGCCACATCATAGAAGGCGCGGTAGGCCTTCTGCGAGGCCGGCGCGATGGCCTTGAGGAAGTTCTGCTCCGGCGTGGAGATGGTGTCTGCCGGCACCACCACATCGGGCGTGATCCCGCCGCCGCCATACACCACGCGGCCCTTGTCCGACTTGTACGCCGGCCGGGCATGCCGCACCGAGTCGGTCTCCAGTGAGTCGGGCGTCACGAGGGCGTAGCGGCCGTTGATCATCTCCCGGTCACGCTGGATGCTGCGACCGCTCGGCGTGTACCAGCGGGCCGTGGTGATCTTGAGCGCCCAGCCATCGCGGAGCGGATAGAGGCTCTGCACCACGCCCTTCCCATACGAGGTGGTACCCACCACCAGGGCGCGGTCGTGGTCCTGCAGTGCACCAGCCACGATTTCCGCGGCGCTCGCGGCGCCACCATCCACCAGCACCACTACCGGCTCGCCGGTCCGCAGTGCGCCGGTGCCGGCAAACGACCCCGCCACACCGATATCGGGATCGCGGTCACGATACCGCACCGCCACCACCTGCTGCCCCGGCGTGAGGAATCGCTCGCTCACGGAGATGGCCTGGAGCAGGCTGCCGCCGGGATTGCCCCTGAGGTCAAGCACGAAGCCCTTGGCACCCTGCTTCCGCAGCAGGGCAATTGCCTCTCCCACTTCCACACCCGCGGAATCGCTGAAGCGCTGGAGCGGGATGTAACCCACCCCGTGGTCGAGCATCATGGCATAGGGCACCGCGGGCACGTGAATGCGCGCGCGAGTGAACGTCATCCGGATCGGCTCGCGCACGCCGGGCCGGCTGAAGATCACGTTCACTGCCGTGCCGGGCTCGCCGATGAGGCGGCTCGACACTTCATCCAGCTTGAGCCCGCGCGTGGAGGTGCTGTCCACCTGCATGATGCGATCGCCCGGCTGGACGCCGCCCTCACGGGCGGGCGAGCCCGGGAAGGTGGCCGTCACCACGACAGTGCCGAGCTGGTCCTGGATGCTCATGCCCACGCCGGCGTAGTCATTGCGGAGGGTATTGCGGCTGAAGCTGGCAATCTGCTCGGGCGAGTAGAGATCGGCGTAGGGATCGTCCAGCTGGCTCACCAGCCCGCGCGCAGCCCGGATCCAGAGCTCATCGCTGGAGAGCGAATCCACGGCACCCGTTTCAATTCGATAGCGGACGTCGTCGAACACGCCCTTGCCGTCGGTGCGGCTCCTGGCACCAAGCGGAATGAGGGCGCCGACAACGAGCGCGGCGGGGACTGCCATCCAGGGAAAGAGTCGTCGCATATTGGGCTTAGGGCTTAGGGACTAGGGATTAGGGATCAGGGCTTAGCGCACAGCGCACAGCGCACATCCTGAATCCCTACGCGGGCCTGCAAGACCGGTTTCGCCCCGCTACGCCGCCGACACGTCCAGGCAGCGGGACACCTCGGCAATCAATTCCGAGGGGAGGAACGGCTTGGCCAGGAGGGCGCAGGGCGCCGCGATGCCCCGCGCCATGAGCTCTCGCGGGCTGTAACCCGACATCAGGATCACCGGCAGGTCGGGTCGTATCACGGAGAGCCGCTCGGTAAGTTCCACGCCGTTCATGTGCGGCATGACGATATCAGAGAGCACCAGCCGCAACTCACTCCCCAGTTCCTCGACCTTCGCCAGCGCTCTCCGGCCATCCGCTGCCTCGGCGACGGTATGCCCGCGGCCGCGCAAGACCCGCGCCGCGAACCGCCGCACGAGCTCTTCATCGTCCACGACAAGGATCTGGGTCATTGCCTGGCGAGCCATCCTTCTGGAATTCGACCACGGCGGGAGTTATTGAGCTTAGGGGACTGGAGCAGGGGGCGTCAAGCACCAAGCGCCAGGCGCCAGACGCTTCCCCGAAACCCACCCCCTCCCACTTCCGTCTACCTTTGTAACTGTCCGTCTGTCAGTCTGTCCGCCTGTCCGCCTGTCCATCTGGAGCCCGCATGCGCAGCTTGACCCTTGTCGCAGCACTTGCCCTGTCCGCCCCGTCCGTCCTGTCCGCCCAGTCTGACACGGCTGCCGTCATGGCGCCGATCCACCGCC
>DASSOW010000207.1:0-8749 GCA_035700175.1 Gemmatimonadales bacterium
CTCCTGGTGTTCGAGTGGAAGCCGCGCTCCATGGTGCCGATCGCGGTGGCAGCGGCAGTCGCCGAAGTGGTGCGGATGCAGTTCGCGTCGGCCGGCTTGCTCAAGGCCGAGCCACTTTTTCCCACCAGCCTCGCGCTGGCACCGGGATGGGCGCCATTCGGTGGCGCTATCATCATCGGTCTTGCCGGCGGCATCGCCGCGTGGATCCTGACCGAGGCAGTGTACGGCGCAGAGGACGTCTTCAAGAAACTGCCGGTCCACTGGATGTGGTGGCCCGCCATTGGCGGCGTGGTGGTGGGACTGGGCGGGTTGATCGAGCCGAGGGCGCTGGGCGTGGGATATGACACCATCGCGGCCCAGCTGGCTGGCAGGATCGCGCTCGGCGCGCTGGTGTCGCTCTTCGTGGTGAAGCTCATCATCTGGGCCATTGCGCTGGGGTCCGGCACTAGCGGCGGCATCCTCGCGCCGATCCTCATCATGGGCTGCGCCGTGGGCGGTATGCTGACGCCCATTCTTCCCCATGCCACGCAGGGCTACTGGATCTTCCTCGGCATGGCTGCGGCGCTCGCGGGCGTGACCCGATCGCCGCTTACCGCCATCGTCTTCTCGGTGGAACTCACCCATGACGTGGAGGTGCTGCTTCCGCTGCTGGTGGTCAGCACGGTCGCTCACCTGGTGAGCGTCCTCATTCTCAAGCGCTCGATCCTGACCGAGAAAGTGGCTCGGCGCGGTTTTCATGTGCTGCGAGAGTACGAAGTCGGGCCGCTCGAAGTGCTCTTCGTGCGGGATCTCATGGCCACCGACGTGCTCACCGTGGAAGCGGGTAGCGCCCTGGGTGCGGTGTATGCCATGTTGCGGGAACATTCCGCAATGCGCTACCAGCGGCTCCTGCCGGTCACCACGGCCGACGGGCGGCTGGTAGGTGCCATCTCGTGGAATGATGTGCTGGAGCGGGCAGCGCGCGGCGAACTCGAGGGCACCGTGGACGACGTCATGCACCAGCGGCTGGTCGTCGCCTACCCCGATGAGACGCTGCGTAGCGTGGCCAATCGAATGGCGGCTGGCAAGCTCGGCGTGCTGCCCGTCGTTGATCGAGCCGATCCCGGCCAGCTCCGCGGCCTCATCACCCAGTTCGACCTGCTCCGTGCGCGCGGCCGCATGCTCGAGGAAGAGCGCCACCGCGAGCAGGTGTTGGATCTGAGGATTTTTTCGGCGGTGAGGTGGAGGAGGAGGGGTTAGGGGTTAGGGACTAGGGATCAGGGATCAGGGATCAGGGATCAGGGATCAGGGAAGCGAAGTTCACCACGCACTGTCAGTGCGCTTGGCGCTTGGCGCAGAGCGCACAGCTCACCGCTCACAGCGCACCGCGCACAGCTCACAGCTCACAGCTCTCAGCTCTCAGCTCAAACGGAGTCACAATGTTCAACGCAGTTCGTCGTTTCGTAAACAAGCATCTCGAAAGCGATGATGCGCCTCGGCCCGATCCCCAGCAGCCTGCGGCCGATCCTGTCCAGCTGGCCGCCTGCGCGCTGCTGCTCGAGCTGGCGCACGCCGATGGAGAGTTCAGCCCGGAGGAACGGGAGCATATCGAGCGGACGCTGGTCCGGCACTTCGGGCTCGATGCTGCAGCGGGCGCGGAACTGATGCGGCTGGCCGATGCCGAGCGCGAGAAGTCCATCGATCATTTCCAGTTCACCCGGCAGATCACTGCCAGTTACGATCTTGGCCAGAAGATGGTGCTGGCCGAGGTGATGTGGGGCGTGATCCTGGCCGACGGTAAGCTGGGCGACCACGAGGCCTACCTGGTGCGGAAGCTGGCTCGGCTCATGGAGCTGGAGCCGGCGTATCTGTCGGAGGCGCGGAAGAAGGCGAGCGGATAGGCGGCGGGACGGCTGGACGGCTAGACGGCTGGAGTCCGAATTCATGAACTATCCGTCTGTCCGTCTGTCCGTCCGTCTAATCATCTGACCGCCTACACACCTGCCACAATTTTCTCCAGAATCTGCTTCGCCATATCCTTGTCCCAGGTCACGGCAGACTTCCGCGCCACGACCTCGACATGGGCACCCGTGCCCTCGGACTTGATCGTTACCGTTATGTCGCGATCGGTGGTGCTACCCTCCAATTCCCTCGTCTCGACATCGCCATCATGCTCGCTGCTGCTCTTGCCTTCGGTAATGCCCATATCTCGAAACGCCTGCTGGGTGGCCGCGTACGCCTGGTCCACTGAGCCCGTCACCACCGACTCGGCGCCCCGGTCGCTCAGGTGAATCGCGGCGCCGGCCCCGGCGCCTGCTGCTGCCACCAGACATCCCGTCGCGACGACTGGGAGCAACGCGAGCGCGGCCACCAGCCGGATATGATTGAAACGTCCCTGAATTCGCACGTGAACCTCCTGTGCCGTGGTCAACACGACTGTGCCTGCAACGTAGTTGGCGCCCGGGCTGGCGGGCAACGCGGAAGGGGGCATAGGGCGTGGGGCGTGAGAGGGCTCGTGACCCGTGACCCGCGACCCGGCGACCCGCGACCCGGCGACGGCTCTATCGCAGGAGCCGAGCCGAAGCTGCCTGGGGGTTCGCTGCGATGTAGGCCTTGACCTTCCGGAAATGGCTGTCGTTGCGCACGATGGAATCGTGAAAGCTGCGTTGCCAAATGACAGCAGGATGGAAGGGGCTGAGCTGGCGCACTCTGCGCGTGACCGCGCCCTTGAATTGCCCGATGAGCATTGAAAGGGACGACTGGCCACGGACATCGTACAGATGGCCGAGTGCAATGAGCGCGTGGAAATGATCTGGCATGACCACAAACTCATCCAGGACAACGTCATCCCGGAGTTCCGCTGTTCGCTGCCACTCTTCCTCGACGATTTTGCCGATGTCGGACAACATCACGCTGTCAGGCAGTAATTCACCGAGGAACGGCTGGCGGTGCGCCGTACAGATCGTGACGAAATACCAGCGACGTTCCGTGTACTCGAATTCCTCGAGCCGAGGGCTCTTCCGATTCCTGGGTAGGAAGGTGCGAATCATGGTTTCATGATTGGTCCAACGCACCTGATGATCGTCATCCAATAATTGCGATGCGGGTCGGTCCAATGCGGAATTCGGGGGCGGCGAGGCGGGGCGGCCCGCGGCGATATCAGGGCGAACCCCGATGATGGGCCGGCTTGGTAGGGGCGGCCCGCGGGCCGCCCCTACAAATCGCGCCCGTCATCGGGAATCCATCCCGCGCCCCGCCCCAAATCGCGCCCGTCATCGGGAATCCATCCCGCGCCCAGCCCCAAATCGCGCCCGTCATCGGGAATCCATCTGCGCCCCGCCCCAAATCGCGCCCGTCATCGGGAATCCATCCCGCGCCCCGCCCCAAATCGCGCCCGTTATCGGGAATCCATCCCGCGCCCCCGTCCATCCCATGTCGATTCCCCATTTCCCCGTTCGACGTATTCTTGAAACCCGGGACGAGCCCGGGCCCAACGCCTTACAGGGGGATACCACAATGCGGGTCATGGTAATCGTCAAGGCCGACAAGGACTCCGAGGCCGGCGTGATGCCGAGCCGGGAGCTGCTGACTGACATGGGGAAGTACAACGAAGAGCTGGTCAAGGCCGGCATCATGCTGGCAGGCGAGGGGTTGCACCCCAGTTCCAAGGGGAAGCGGGTGCGGTTCGAGGGTGCAAAGCGCACCGTGATTGACGGCCCCTTTGCTGAGTCCAAGGAGCTGATTGCCGGGTTCTGGCTCTGGCAGGTCAAGTCGATGGATGAGGCGGTCGAGTGGCTCAAGCGCGCCCCGTTCGACGGCGGCACCGAGATCGAGATCCGGCCGGTGTTCGAGAACGAGGACTTCGGCGAGGAGTTCACTCCGGAACTGCAGGAGCAGGAGGCGAGGATCCGGGAGGAGATTGCGGCGAGGAAGTGAGGGTCGCAGGCCACAGGTCTCAAGTCGCGACCTGCGACCTGAGACTTGTGACCCATGCAGGTTGACTGTCGACCGTCGACCGTCGACCGTTCTCCCTCATGGCCCCCGATATCCATCGCACCATCGAGACGGTCTGGCGGATCGAGTCCGCCAAGCTCATTGCGGGGTTGACCCGTATCGCGGGCGACATCGGCCAGGCGGAAGACCTGGCCCAGGATGCCCTGATGGCCGCCCTGGAACGCTGGCCCGAGACAGGAGTGCCCGACAACCCCGGAGCCTGGCTGATGGCCACCGCCAAGCATCGCGCCATCGACGGCTTCCGCCGCCACAAGATGCTCGATCGCAAGCACGAGGAGCTGGCGTACGACGCCGACGCCATCCAGCGCACCATGCCGGACTACGATTCAGCCCTCGACGATGACATCGGCGACGACCTGCTGCGGCTGGTCTTCACAGCCTGTCATCCGGTGCTCCCAACCGACGCACGCGTGGCGCTGACGCTTCGCCTCCTTGGCGGGCTCACCACCGAGGAGATTGCGCGGGCCTTCCTGGTGCCCGTGGCCACCATGGCGCAGCGGATCGTCCGCGCCAAGCGCACTCTTGCCGATGCCAAGGTGCCGTACGAAGTGCCGCGCGGTGCCGAGCTGGCCCCGCGCCTCTCCTCCGTGCTCGAGGTGGTCTACCTCATCTTCAATGAGGGCTACTCCGCGAGCGCGGGTGACGACTGGATCCGGCCCCAGCTCTCGGAGGAAGCGTTGCGGCTGGGCCGTATCCTGGCCGGTCTCGCGCCCGATGAGCCGGAAGTGCACGGTCTTGTGGCTTTGATGGAAATTCAGGCGTCACGGTTCAAGGCGCGGGTGGGGCCCGATGGCGAGCCCATCCTCCTGCTGGACCAGAATCGTGGCCGCTGGGACCAGCTGCTTATCCATCGCGGGCTCAAGGCGCTGCAGCGCGCCGAGTCGCTGGCGGAAGAACCGGGGCCGTACATGCTGCAGGCGGCGATCGCCGCATCGCACGCGCGGGCTCGCAGCGCCGAAGAAACCGACTGGCGGGCCATCGCGTCGCTCTATGCCCGGCTGGCCCGGATTACCGGGTCTCCCGTCGTGGAGCTCAACCGTGCGGTGGCGGTGGGGATGGCGTCGGGGCCCGAGGCAGGGCTCGCGCTCACCGAGCCGCTGCTGGAGGAAAAGTCACTCAAGGAGTATCATCTCCTGCCCAGCGTGCGCGGAGACCTGCTGATGAAGCTGCAGCGCTATGACGAAGCTATCGCCGAGCTGCGACGCGCCGCCGAGCTCGCCGGCAACACCCGCGACCGGACCCTGCTCCTGGACCGGGTCGCCACCTGCGAGCGCGCACGCGGGGTGGCCCACTGATGGCACCTGCCCGCACACGGCGGCTCTGGATCGGCCTGATGTTCCTGGTCGTCGTGGTGGTCTCCCTCTGGGTGCCGCTCTACAACCGGACCGAGCCCACGCTCGCCGGCATGCCGTTCTTCTACTGGTTCCAGATCGCCTGGATTGTGGTGGGGGCTGGAGCGGTCGGCCTGGCTTATGTGCTCCAGGGGCGAGAGGTCACCGGTCACAGGTCGCAAGACTCCTGACCTGTGACTTGTGACTTGCGACCTCCGACCCCATGAACTACCCCGCCACCATTGTCTTCGTCGTCCTCTTCGCGCTCGTCACGGTGCTGGGTTTTGCGGCCGCCCGGTGGCGGCGCGGCGACCTGGCGCACCTCGAGGAATGGGGACTCGCGGGACGGCGGTTCGGCACCGTCGTCACCTGGTTCCTGCTGGGTGGCGATCTCTACACGGCCTACACCCTCGTGGCCGTCCCTGCACTGGTCTATGGCGCCGGCGCCATCGGCTTCTTTGCGGTGCCCTACACGCTGCTGGTCTATCCCTTCGTCTTCCTGGTGTTTCCCCGGCTCTGGTCGGTGTCGCACCGTCACGGATTCATTACAGCCTCCGATTTCGTCTCCGCGCGCGTCGGCAGCCCCACGCTGGCGCTGGCCGTGGCGGTGACCGGCATCATCGCTACGATGCCCTATATCGCGCTGCAGCTCGTCGGGATCGAAGTGGTGATCGCAGGGCTCGGTTTTCATGCCTCCGGCCTGATGGGCGACGCACCGCTGATCATCGCCTTCGCGGTGCTCGCCGCCTACACCTACAGCTCGGGGCTCCGCGCCCCGGCACTGATCGCGCTGGTCAAGGACGTCCTGATCTACGTGACGGTGGCCGCCGCGGTCATCATCATCCCGGCCCATCTGGGCGGCTTCGGCGCCATCTTCAGCGCGGTCCCGCGCGAGAAGCTGCTGCTCACGCTCCCCTCCGCCAGCGGTCCGGGTAACGCCAGCGCCTACGCCACGCTCGCGCTGGGTTCGGCGCTGGCCCTCTTTCTCTATCCGCACGCGGTGACCGGCCTGCTCAGTGCCAGGAGCCGCCATGTGGTGCAGCGCAACATGGCGCTGCTCCCTGCCTACTCGATCGTGCTCGCGTTCATCGCCTTGCTGGGCTACATGGCGCTGGCGACGCACGTGCAGGACAACCCCGCCCACGCGGCGCTCTTCGCGCGCTATGGTGCCAACTTCGCGGTGCCGGCGCTTTTCCTCGATCATTTTCCCGACTGGTTTACCGGGGTGGCATTCGCGGCACTCGCCATCGGCGCGCTGGTCCCGGCCGCGATCATGTCGATCGCCGCGGCCAATCTTTTCACCCGGAACGTCTGGGGCGGGCTGTTCCATCGCTCCATGAGTCCCGCGAGCGAGGCGCAGACAGCCAAGCTGGTGTCGCTCCTGGTCAAGGTGGGCGCGCTGGCATTCATCATCTTCCTGCCGATGCAGTACGCCATCCAGCTGCAGCTGCTGGGCGGTATCTGGATCATCCAGACGCTGCCCGCCATCGTGCTCGGCCTCTTCACCCGCTGGTTCCATGGCCGGGCGCTGGTGGCTGGCTGGCTCGCGGGCATGCTGGTGGGCACGGCCATGGCCGCCGCCCAGCATTTTCAGTCATCCGTCTTTCCGTTGCACCTGGGCGGCCTCATCGTGCCCGGGTACGCCGCGCTCTATGCCGTCATCGTGAATCTTGTGGTGGCGACACTCGTAACCGTGGGGATGGACCTGCTGGGCAGCCAGCGCGGACGGGACGACACCCACCCCGATGACTACCACCTGAGCGGCGAGACGCCATCAACGGTGATTGCATGACCGAAGAATCGGCCGAAGCCGAGGTGACCGCGCCAGCCGCCACGGTGGGCGCCGCGCCGGCGCCGGCCAAGCGTGCGCGCTTCGATCGTTCCATCGTGGAGGGACCGCTGCGGTCGGCGGTCTGGAAGCTGGCCTGGCCCACCATGGTGGTGAACATCATCGGCGGGATGCAGGGCATGGTGGACCAGGTGATGGTGGGACACATCGTGGGGTTCACCGGCAACGCCGCCATCGGTGTGGCGTCGCAGCTCATGCTGGTGGTCATCATCTTCATCACCTCGATCTTCACCGGCATGAGCGTGCTGGTGGCGCGATTTGCCGGCGCGGGCGACGAGGAGAAGGTGAACCGCACCATCTACCAGGCCTTCCTTACCGCGGCCGCCATGGCGGTGCTGATCATGGCGCCGGTCGGCTACTTCCTCGCGCCCTCGCTCCTCGACTTCGTAAACGCCGCGCCGGCGGTGCAGGCCGAGGCGCTGCCGTATCTCCGCATCATGTTCGTGTTCAGCTTCGGGATGCTGGTGTTCTTCATGCTGGGCGGAGCCCTGCGCTCCGCCGGCGATGCCCGGACGCCGATGATCCTCGGCATCGTCATGACCGGCCTCAACATCGTCTTCAACATCATCCTGATCCGTGGCCTCGGGCCCATCCCGGCTTTCCGCACCGCCGGCGCCGCAATGGGAACGGTGCTCGCTTCGGGACTGGTGGCTGTCTACGCCATGATCAGGCTGTGGCACGGCGGCTGGGTCATCGCGTTCCCGCGTGGCCAGGGCTGGGGACCTGACTGGAAGATCATCCGCGAACTGTTCCGCTTCGGCCTGCCCACCGGCGTGCAGGGCATCGCCATGAACATCGGCGGCGTGCTGATGCTCTCGTTCATCGGCTCGCTGGCGCAGAGCGCCGCGGCGCAGGCGGCATTCTCGGTGTCCTACTCCCAGCTCTTCTCTTTCATTACATGGACGTCGGTCGGGCTGATGGGCGCCGCCGCCGCGACCGCCGGACAGAACCTCGGTGCCAGGCAGCCGGACCGCGCCAGCAAGGCGGTGCGTATTGCCGCCGAGATGGGGCTCGCCGTCGCGGTATTCGTCGGCATCTTCTTCCTGTTCTTCCCGCGCCAGCTCCTTGCCATTTTCGGCATGAACGAGCCGGTGGTGGTCGAGATCGGCGTGCAGCTGCTGCACGTGCTGAGTGTTTCGGGGCTGTTCATTACCGTGGCGCTCACCTACACCGGCGGCCTCCAGGGCACCGGCGATACGCGGAGCCCACTCTGGATCTCCATCGTCTCCCAGGTCGTGGTGCCGCTGGGCATCTGCTTCGTGATCCAGCAGACCATCGGCCTCCAGGCGCTCCACATCTGGCTCGCGATCCTCGCCGGCCACATGACCCGCTGCCTCCTCAGCGTCTGGCGTTTCGGGCAGGGGAAGTGGAGGGGGATTGAGGTGAGGGTCTAAGACGGACAGATGGACAGATGGACAGATGGACAGATGGCCAGGTGGGCAGTGGTCATCAGACGTCGATCATCCGTGTCACTCTGAGGCTGCGACGCAGCCGAAGAGGCCGAAACTCAACTGACGCTTCGGCCCCTTCGCTGCGCTCAGGGCGACATCACGTCCCGCATCCCGCGTCCATTACT
>DASSOW010000208.1:0-7736 GCA_035700175.1 Gemmatimonadales bacterium
CGCATATCCAGCCAGCGACGTGCTGTCGAGCGGCAGGGTGAAGGACGACAGCCGGATGTCGGGCCTGCTCTCATTCTGCGTGAGCGAGAAGACCAGCCGCACCGGCCCGGAAGCATCTGACTCCACCAGGTAGAGACTGGCCGCGTCCGCCGCCGTCAGCCGGCGGGCTTGTGACAGGATCAGCTCCAGCAGCACCTCGCGCTCCCGCTCGGTCAGGAGCCGGATGCCTGTTTCGGTAAGGTCGGTGACTTCGCGGGCCAGTGCCGCGCGCTCGGCAATGCCGGAGCTGATGCTTCGGCGATCACCGGCCTCACGCAGCGCTGTCCGGAGCGCGACGGTCAGGTGTCGCGCGTTCTGCGGAGCGGGGACGAACGTTGTACAGAGATGAAGCGGAACCTGCTCAGGGATGTCGGCTGTGGTACCGTCGCCCAGGATCACAATGGCAACGCCGCGATCGGCGGCGAGGGCGAGCGCCGCCGGGGCCCATGCCTCCAGTGCCGCCATCGGCAGCAGGAGCGCCGCTGGGGCGTCACCGGGATCGGGGACCTGTCCCGGCTTCAGGCCCTCGAGTGCAACACGTTCGGCCGCGAGCGCGGCACGCACTGCCGGGGCGGGCGCCCAGCCGGGAGGATGGTAAAGTCGCGGCTGAACCGGCTCCATGCTCAGGGTGATCCGGCACTGCGCAGCGCGTCGCGCGCCTGGGCGAACCTGGGGTCGGCATCGATCGCCTGCCGAAAGAATCCTGCGGCTGCGCGCGCATCACCGCGGTCAAGCGACCGGAGGCCGCGGCCATACCACGTGATGGCGTCAGTCGGGATGTTGTGGTCGGGCGTTGCCGGGGCGGCGAGCTTGAGCTCGCGAGCCACGCCCTGCGCCACGGTGCGGATCATCTCGAAGAGCTGCCGGCGATCCTGCAGTGCGGGATCGTTGGAGACGACGGCAATGATCGCTGCTCGGTCGACGTCCACCACCCGCGCGTCAATGCGGAAGCGGCCATAGTGATCCATGAATGCGCCGGTCACCACGTAGCGCGCGCCCATGCGCCTCCCCGCCTCCGCCGCCTGTCCAGCGTCGAGGCGGCCGCCCGAATCGGACACGGCGGCGGCGGTGGCTTCGCGGCTGATGGTGGCAGTGCCGTTGGCGCCAAGAAGGTCACGCAGCAGGGCAGGGATGGCGACTTCGAGCGCGTCAAAGTTTTCGCGGTCCTGGCCATAGGAGCCGCCGTCGCGAAACGGCAGGACGGCCAGTGCGACCTGGGGGGCCTGCGCGTTCAGGGCCGGCACGGTGCCCAGGAGCAGCAGCGCAATCACGGCAAGGCGACCCATTTCTCCCCCAAGGCTAGAGCGTGAACGAATCTCCTTCGACCGCCGCGTCCACGATGAGGTCACCGTGACGACGGGCCGCTTCGCGGGCGCCCTGGAGCAGCGCGTCGACCGCCGCATCGTCGTTCTCGGGCTCGTGGTGGAAGAGGATCACACGGCGGACTCCCGCATTTCGCGCCAGTTCCACGGACTGCGCCGGCGTCGAATGGCCCCAGCCGGCCCGGGCCTCGACGAAGGCGTCCGCGTACATGGCATCATGGATCAGGGTGTCCACGCCGCGCAGACGCTCCACGAGGTCCGCACGCCATGTGTCGGGCAGGGGGTAAGGAGCCCGGAGGTCCAGCTCATTGTCGGTCAGGTATGCAAATCTGCGACCACCATCGGAGGGTTCCAGGATGAAGCCGAGGGTCGTCCCAGGATGCCGGAGCCGGATGGCCTCCGCGCGGAAGCCGGGCAGCTCGAACGGCCCCGGCCCGATTTCGTGCACTTCTATGCGCGCCGCGAGCGCCGTAAGCGGTACCGGGAAGACCGAGGGCTCCATCTGGCGCTCGAGGATGGCACCCAGCGCACTTTCGTCCTGGCGCGCGCCCCGCACCCGGACGCAGGTGCGCGGGTCGCTGAGCGGCTTGAAGAACGGCAGGCCCTGGATGTGATCCCAGTGGGTGTGGCTGAGCAGCAGCTCCACGTCGAGTGCATGGGTGCGCGCACCGCGCATGAGCCGATCGCCAAGGTTGCGGATCCCGCTGCCGGCGTCGAGCACGATGAGGCTGCCGTCGCCGTCGGAGACGGACACGCAGGGTGTATTGCCGCCATATCGCGCCGTGCCCGGGCCGGGAGTCGGGATCGAACCGCGGACGCCCCAGAACGTCACTTCCGGTGCGGCCATCAGTGCATCCGCCAGGATGGCTGAGACATGCTCCTAAGCAATACAATCCCCGTCTGCAGGGCTACGGCAGCGCTCACGACCACCGGGTGAGGACGGTCACGACCGCCGAGCAGCGAGCAGCAGGTGCCGCCGGTCCTTGAGCACGATCTGGCGGCGCGACACATCCAGCACGCCGCGGTCCACCAGTGCGCGCATGGTGCGCGACACGGTTTCCCGGCTCGATCCGATCATCTGCGCGATCGTATGATGCGTCAGCCGTCGGGTGATCCGGTCACCACCTTCCTCCTCGGCCATGCGCAGCAGGAGGCTCGCCACCCGGCCATTGACGTCCAGCAGCACCAGGTTCGCGATCTTCTCGTCGGCGCGACGCAGCCGGCGAGACAACTCGCGCAGCAGCGCGATGCCGACATCGGGCGACTGTCGCAAGCGGTTCTGGAAATCTTCCCGGCGCAGCACCACCAGGACCGAATCCTCCATCGCAATGACGTGGGCTGAGCGCGGCTCCTCGTCGATCACCGACATCTCGCCGAATACCGCTCCCTGGCCCAGCACGGAGAGGATGACCTCGCGGCCGTCCTCTGCGATCAGCACCACCTTGACCTGACCGGAGCCGACCAGGTACATCGCGTCGCCGGGATCGTCCTCGAACACGATGACGCTGCCGCGGGGATAGCTGCGCTCCCGGCAGAGGTCAGCGAAGGCCTGGAGGTCGGCCGAGGACAGACTGGCAAACAGTGGAACCTTCCTGAGAACTTCAACCGTAGCGAGGGTCATCGTCGCCTCGAATTGGTGGAAACGACAGCGCGCAAGTGATTGTCATGAAACTATTTGCACCGTGATGGCGTGTCAAATGGCAACTTCGCTTGAGGCCGCCTACCCGGCTGGTTACATTTCAGGGCTATCGTATGACCCTTGAGCCCGGCATCCGGGCGTATCTGAGGAGTATTCCGTGAAGGCCGACCTGCATCCCAAGTATGAAACGCTCACCGTCGTGTGTGCGTGCGGCAACTCGTTCGAAACCCGCTCCACCGCGGGCAGCATCCACGTGGAAGTCTGCGCCAAGTGCCACCCATATTACACCGGCAAGCAGCGCATGATCGACACCGCGGGCCGGGTGGACCGCTTCCGGCGCAAGTACGAGGGCGCAAAGGCGTAAGGCATGGAGGGCCGGCTCCGCCAGGCGTTGCAGCGGGCGGAAGAGGTGGCCGATGCCCTCGCCGATCCCGCCATCGCGCGCGATACCGCCAAACTGCGGACGCTCGGCCGGGAGCACACCCGGCTGGTGCCGGTGGTGCGCGCCGCCGAGCGCCTCGCCCGGCTGAAGGACGAACTGGAACAGGCTCGGGAGTTGGCCTCGGAGGCCGACCCCGAGCTTGTTGCATTGGCGTCCGTCGATCTCGAGCGGCTGCCGCCAGAGATCGCCCGGGTCGAGCAGGAGCTGCACGATCTCCTGCTACCGCGTGATCCGCACGACGATCGTGATGCCATCCTCGAGCTCCGCGCCGGCACGGGCGGGGACGAAGCGTCCCTCTTCTGTGGTGACCTGTACCGTATGTATGAGCGGTTCGCAGCGCGCCACCACCTCAGCTGGGAACCGATCAGCATCAGCGACGGGAACGTCGGCGGGCTGAAGGAGGCGGTTGGTGCGGTCCGCGGCCCCGACGCGTTCGGACTGCTGCGCCGCGAGAGCGGGGTACACCGGGTACAGCGCGTGCCCGCGACCGAGACGCAAGGCCGGATCCACACGTCCGCGGCCACGGTGGCAGTGCTGCCGGAGGCCGAGGAAGTGGACGTGAAGATTGATCCGTCAGACCTGCGGATCGACGTGTTCCGCTCATCGGGTCCCGGGGGGCAGAGCGTCAACACGACCGACAGCGCCGTGCGGATCACCCACATCCCCACGGGCGTCGTGGTGCAGCAGCAGGACCAGAAATCACAGCTGCAGAACAAGCTGAAGGCGATGGAGGTGCTGCGCGCGCGGCTGCTCGATCGCATGATTGCCGAGCAGGAGGCTGCCCGGTCGCGAGAGCGCCGCGCCATGGTGGGCACCGGCGACCGCTCGGGAAAGATCCGCACCTACAACTTTCCACAGAGCCGCGTGACCGACCACCGGATCAACTTTTCGGTGCACAACCTCTCCGACGTGATGAATGGCGATCTCGATCAACTGGTGGACGCCGTGCGCCTCGCCAGCCGGGAGGAGCAGTTCGGTGGTGAGTGAGTTGCCATCGATCTCGGTGCGCGAGGTGGTCAATGACGCTGTGCGGCGCCTCGCCGAGGCCGGCGTCGCGGAGCCGCGACGGGAAGCCATCCAGCTCTGGGAAGCAGCGAGCGGCGGCGCGCGTGGCAGCGCCTGGCGCCGTGGTGCCGATCTCGCCAGCGACGATGCACTGGCGCGCTTCCGCGGCCAGCTCGACCGGCGCGCGGCTGGTTCGCCGCTGGCGCATGTCCTCGGCGAATGGAGCTTCCGGCATCTCGACCTGACCATCACGCCGGACGTGCTCATCCCGCGGCCCGAAACCGAGGGACTCGTCGACCTGCTGCTGGCCCGGGTTCAGCATGGTCGCGTTGCGGACCTGGGTACCGGGTCAGGCTGCATCGCGCTGGCGCTCGGGTCGGAGGGCGACTTCGGGCAGGTTGTTGCCGTGGATGCCAGCGCCGCTGCACTGGCAGTTGCCCGGCACAACGCCAGGCGCTGCGGAATCCGGCTCGATCTGATTCACGCCGACTTCGGCGGCTCCCTGGCGGAAGGCATGTTCGACGCGGTGGTGTCCAATCCACCCTATCTTTCGGAAGCCGAGTATGCCGGGCTCGATCCGTCGGTGAAACGCTTCGAGCCACAGCTTGCGCTCGAGAGTGGGGCGGATGGACTTCGGGCCACCCGCGCCGTGGTGGCAGATGCAGCACGGGCGCTCCGGCCGGGTGGCTGGCTCGCCCTCGAAATCGATGCGACGCGCGCCCATGAATCGGCGTGCGTGGCCCAGGCCGCCGGCTTCGCCGGCGTGACAATTCACCAGGATCTGTTCGGTCGCGAGCGTTTCCTGCTGGCGCAAAGGAGTACGAGATGATCTGGGACAAGGCCCAGGAACTGGGACGCTTGATCGGGCAATCGGCGGAATATCAGGCCATGCGGCGCGCTGAAGGTGCGTTGCGCGAGGACCAGGAAACGGTCGCCCGGCTCGACCGCATCCAGCAGCTGGCCCGCCAGGTGGACCAGGCCATTGCGCAGGGCCAGATGCCCGACCAGGCGGTGGCTGAAAGCTACGAGACGGCGGTGCGCGAGCTGGAAACCAGCGCGAGCGGCCAGTCCTACGTGGTGGCGCGCTCCAACTTCGACAAGCTGATGGCCAAGGTCAACGAGCAGATCAGCCAGGGCATCGAGAAGGGCGCGACCAGCAGTATCATCACCCTTTCGTGAGCCGCGGCCTGTTCATCGTCATCGAGGGCCCCGAGGGCGCCGGCAAGAGTACCCTCGCGGCGGCGCTCGCCGACCGGCTCAGCCGGGCTGGCCACGACGTGGTGCCGGTGCGGGAGCCGGGCGGCACCGGTCCGGCCGAATTGGCTCGACAGGCACTGCTCGACCCGTCCTCGGAGCTTGATCCCGAGACCGAGCTGCTGTTTGTCGCGGCAGCTCGCGCCCACCTGGTGCAAGCGGTGATCCGTCCGGCCCTCCAGGCAGGGCGCACCGTCGTGTCGGACCGGTACGATCTCTCCACCATGGCATATCAGGCCGCCGGCCGCGGCCTGCCGGCGGACATGGTGACCGCGGTGAATCGCACCGCCACGCGCGGCCTCACTCCCGACCTCACGCTGGTGCTCGATGTCCCGCCCGGGGAGGGCCGTCGCCGTCAGCTCGCCGTAGGGAAGGGCACCGATCGGTTCGAGCGTGAAGACGCGGCGTTCCATGAACGGGTGCGCACCGCCTACCAGGCCGCGAGCGGCGCCGGGATAGTGCATATCGACGCCACGGCAACGCCGCAGGCGGTGCTCGCCGCAGCGTGGGCGGCGGTGCAGGAGCGGACAGGCGCGCTCGGCGCCGGTGCCGATTAGTGTTCAGCAGGGGACCGGCACAGCTGCCGGCGCGGCAAGGCGTCTCTGGAGGCAGAATATCATGAAGCATCGCTGGAGTCTTATCGGCGCGGTCGTTGTGCTCTCCTTGGCGAGCGGCGGTTTTCTGCTGCAGCGCTCGGTCGACCGGGCCATGGCGCTGTCCGGAGACGGGCTGTTCAGTAACGTCATGTCCCACGTGGCGCGATTCTACGTGGACTCGATTTCGCAGGACTCGCTCTACCAGAACGCCACCGACGGCATGCTGCAGGAGCTGCAGGATCCGTATTCCGTGCTGCTCACGGGCGAGTCCTACCGTGAGCTCACTGAACAGACCACCGGCAACTACGCGGGTGTCGGGATCCAGATTGACGTGCGGGATGGCTGGATCACTGTGGTGGTGCCGCTGCCCGACACACCCGCCGAGCGGGCTGGCGTCGTGACCGGAGACCAGATCGTCGAGGTCAACGGCCGCAGCACGCAGGGCTGGAGCAGCGACCAGGCGGTGAGCGCACTGCGCGGGTTGCCCGGTTCGTCCGTGTCCATCAAGGTGCGGCGCGCCGGCCTCGACCAGGTCGTCCCGATGACGTTGCAGCGGGCCGCCATCCACATGCGCTCAGTCCCGGCCGGCACGCTGTTCGAATCCGGCGTCGGTTTCATCTCGCTTAATCCGGTCGCCGAGACCTCCGCCGACGAGCTGCGCGAGGAAATCACCTCCATGCAACAGAAGGGGATGAAGGAGCTCATCCTCGACCTTCGCAACAATCCCGGCGGCCTGCTCGACCAGGGCGTGAAGGTGGCAGACCTCTTCCTGAACCCGCAGCAGGAGATCGTGGCCACCCGGGGCCGCGCTCCGGGCTCTTCGCGCCAGTTCACCGACCAGGAGAAGCAGGAGTGGCCGGCGCTTCCGATCGTGGTGCTGGTCAATGACTACACCGCCAGCGCCGCGGAGATCATCGCGGGTGCGCTGCAGGACCATGACCGCGCCGTGGTCATCGGCACACCCACGTTCGGCAAGGGCCTGGTGCAGACCCTCTATCCCCTGGCCGATGGAGTGGCGCTCAAGCTCACAACCGCGCGCTGGTACACGCCAAGCGGGCGCACCATCCAGCGCACCGCCAAGGACCAGGCCGACCAGCTGGCCCAGGCGGAGCTCGACGCGGCGACACTGGCGGGGGCCGTCGACTCGGCGGCATCGAGCGATTCGGCCATCAAGGCTCGTCCGGTCTACCACACCGACGCGGGACGCACCGTTCGTGGGGGCGGCGGGATCGTGCCCGACATCGTGGTCCGTCCCGATACGCTCAACGCCAAGGAACGCGAGCTGGCCCGCGCGCTGGGCCAGAACATGTCCGGCTATCGCGACGTGCTCACCGGATACGCACTGGACCTGAAGCGGCGCGGCACGCTTACGTCGCCCGACTTCACGGTTACACCGGAGATGCTGTTGGAATTCCGTCAGCGACTCAAGGCCAAGGGCA
>DASSOW010000209.1:0-3129 GCA_035700175.1 Gemmatimonadales bacterium
GGGCTGTGAGCTGTCAGCTGAGCGCTGTGAGTTGAGAGTTGAGAGCTGAGAGTTGAGAGAGCGCCCCGTCAGCGGAAGCCGGCGGGGCGCTCTCTTAACTCCTAACCCTTAACTCTCAACTCTCAACTTCTCACAACGGCAGCCCCGGCACGCTCCCCGTCAGTACCGCCATCACCAGTACCATGCTGAGGGGCAGCAGGAGGCCGACCACGGTGAGCTCGGCGGCGCCGGTGAGGGCCTGCTGTTCGTCACCCGTCAGGGTACGGCCGTCCACCGGCGTGAGCGTGGAGCCGTCATAGGTGGCCCAGGTATCGCCATTCACCTTGATCGTAAAGGTGAAGTCGTCCGAGTAGCCGGCCGACCCGACCAGGTCCATGCGGCCATTGGGAGACTGGATGGTCTCGGTCACCGAATAGGCGCCGGTCTGGGCGTCGTCGTTGACCGACCCGTTCATGGCGAAATCGAAATGCAGGTCATGCGTGGGGAAGTCGAGCGATGACTGCAGGTCGAACGTGCTGGTGCTGCCGTTCACCGTGCCATCGGCGGAGAAGTCCACGTCCAGCCGGCCGGCGGCGGTCGTCAGGAAGCCCGCCACGCCGATCGAGCCGTCGGTGCTATCACCCGTGACCGTCACCGTGTAGTCCAGGAACGTGGTGCTCCCCTTCACTGCCTGGAGCCGGCCCTTGGCGGTGCTGCCGCTCGAGAGGTCGGTCAGGTCCACGTGGCCCGTTTCCGCCAGCGGCAGGATGAAGTCGCCATTGACGTCCTGTTCGTAGAGCAGGATGCGGACGCCGTTGGATGGGGCACCGGTCAGGTCGGAGACTTCATACGCCTGGGTTTCCGAATTGTAGATCCAGGTCTTGCCGGCCGCTTCCGGTGGGATCGCCGCCGAGGCACTGATGGCCGGCGCGCTGCGGACGCTCCTGAGGGTCGCGAGCGTCAGCTTGGCGTCGCTGGCCTGGAGGGGCCGGGTAGCAAGGCGACCGACGCTCGCCACCGCTGGCCCGCCGAGCACCTGATCCACGCCGCTGAACACCTGGCTCAGGTCGGTGTTGGTCTCGATGCTGCTGAGCTGGGACAGGTCGCTGTTCATCGCCGAGGCGTTGAACTGGCTGGGTCCGGAGTCACCGCAGGCGGCGAGAAGGGCCACGGACAGGGCGGCCACGGCCGCGCGGGTCTTGCAGAAAGCCATGCTGGGCTCCTGAGGGTACGGGTCTCTGTCTTTGGACGCGAGTCGCGGGTCGCGAGCCACGGATCCCAAGACACGGTAACGCATGCGGTTAGCGCTCCAATGCAAGCCACTGCGCAGCGGGACCGACGCGGTCCGTCCGGAGGAGGGCAATGGGTGGGCCATGGGGGGGTGGGGCATGGGGCATGGGGCATGGGGCATGGGAGACGCGAGCCCCGAGACCCGTGACTCGCGACCCCTCAGGTCCCACGCCCCAAGCCCCACGCCCTGGCATTTTATTCCCATTTTACCCGCCGGCGGCATATTGATGCCCATGACCATGCGTTTTCAGCTCAAGTGCCTGGGTGAGCCGGCGTTGACGCGGGCGGACGGGCAGGCGGTCCGCATCAAGGTGCGGAAGCACATGGCATTGCTGATCTACCTGGTGCTGGAGAGCGACCGGCGGCACCAGCGGGAGAAGCTGGCAGAACTACTCTGGTCCAACCTGCCCGAATCGGATGCCCGGCACTCGGTCGCGACGGCACTCACGTCACTGCGGGCGGCGTTTGGGCAGGAAGTGTTCGACGCGAACACCAACGGGGTGCGCTGGAGTTTTCCCCAGCTCGACCTGGATCTCAACCGGCTTGATGGCGGCCAGATCCTGGGCGACGACGTCACGCCACCCCTGGATGTGGCCGCCTTTCTCGACGGATTCGAGGTGCCGGACGCCGCCGGGTTCATGCTCTGGCGCGAGCAGCAGCGGGCCCATTGGCATCCGCGCATCCGCGACGGCCTGGTCCTGCTCATGGACCGGTGCCGGCGCACCGGCGACAGCCAGCAGATCGAGCAGCTGGCCGACCGCATGCTGGCGCTCGACGAACTGAGCGAGGAGGCGGTGCGGGCCAAGATGGAAGCGCGCGCCTTCGCGGGTGACCGGGTCAACGCGCTCAAGATTTTCGAGGCGTGGCGCGACCGGCTGCATGAGGAGCTGGGCGCGGTCCCCTCTGAGCGTCTCGAGGGCATGGCGCTGCGGCTGAGGAAGCGCGGATGGGAACGCACGGCCCAGCAGTCGATCGCGGCGGTCCGGATCGATCAGTGGAAGGACCGCCC
The DNA here is from genome assembly GCA_035700175.1 of Gemmatimonadales bacterium. GTDB lineage: Bacteria > Gemmatimonadota > Gemmatimonadetes > Gemmatimonadales > GWC2-71-9 > CAMLHP01. The sequence continues at coordinate 2,279 of DASSOW010000209.1, forward strand.
CTTCATTGGGCGAGGACGCGAGCATCTCCTGCTCTACGAGACCTGGGAGCGGATGCAGCGAGGTGAAGAAGGGCACGCCCACGTGCTGGGCGAATCCGGCATCGGCAAGACCACGCTGGTGGAGCGCCTGACCACGGCGGCTGGACTTGAAGGCGCTTCATCGGCGCGAGTCCAGTGCTACGACATGGAGCGCGAGATTCCGTACGCTGCCATCGGTGGCCTGGTGCGGAGCCTCCTCGATCGCCCGGGCGCCAGCGCTGCGTCACCCGAATCGCTGGCCGATCTCGCGCAGGCCGTCCCCGAAATCCGGCGCCGGTTCCCCAACATTCCCCCACCGTCGGACAGCATCGGTGAAACCGCCCGGCTTCGTATCGCGGAGGCATTGCACGAACTGGTGACGGCGGTGGCTGACGAGCATCCACTGGTCGTCGTCATCGATGACCATCACCTGGCAGATGACGCCAGCCTGGCCCTTCTGCATCATCTTCTGCGTCGCGTGAAGGGCCAGCAGGTGATGCTGGTCTTCATTGCCCGGGCGAGCGAGCTTGGTCAATCGCCCCATGCGATCCGGCTGCGCGAGAGCCTGAGCCAGTGTGGCACCGTCACCATCGAACTTGCGCCCATGTCGCCGGACGATTGCGACCGGATGGTGACGGCGCTCTGCCTCCCGGCGGCCGTGCAGCCCAACGCCGCCACTCGGCGCGCCCTGATCCGGGCAGCCCGCGGCTATCCCATGGTGCTGGAGCTGCTGTGTCAGGACTGGCAGGAACGGGGCGAGCGCTCGCTGGCGCTCTCCCTCGATGCCATGACGCCGCAGCCGGATGCCGACAGTGCGCCGACGGAAACGTTTC
>DASSOW010000210.1:0-2014 GCA_035700175.1 Gemmatimonadales bacterium
CGGCAAGTATCGCTGGCGCTGGCACTCGGACGAGGAAGGCCAGGAGTTCGGCTTCTTCGGCACGTTCACCGAGGTACGCGAGCCGGCCAGGCTCTCGTACGACCAATACTACGATCCCGGCAACTTTGACAGCGCGATGCCATTGGACAATCCGGCAAGGATCCGCTCCACGTACACCGAGGAGAACGGGATCACCACGCTGGTCACGGTGATGGACTTCGGGTCCAGGGAAGCACGCGATGCAGCCATCTCGACCGGCATGACCGACGGGATGGAGGTGAGCTATCAGCAGCTCGATGCGCTCGTCGCCAGCGAGCAAGCAAAGCTGAGCGCTCAGCGCTGAGCGCTCAGCAGCTCCTTTACCAGGTCCTCGCTCGTCCGTCCCGCTGCCTCGGCCGCGAAGTTGGTCACGATGCGATGCCGGAGCACCGAGGGCGCGACCGTCGCCACATCCTGGAGATCGGCCATGGGCCGGCCGTCCATCGCGGCGCGGGCCTTGGCGGCCAGCACCAGGTACTGCGAGGCCCGCGGGCCGGCGCCCCATTCCACGTATTCCTTGACGGTGGCCGGCGCGTCGGGTTCACCGGGCCGAGTGCGGCGGGCGAGTGACACGGCGGCACTGACCAGGCCCTTCGAAACGGGAATCCGCCGCACCAGTGCCTGCATCGCCCGCACGGCGTCGGCATCGAGTGCCGGCGTGATGGGCGCCTCGGGTTCGCCGGTGGTGCGCTCGACGATGCTCTCTTCCTCTTCCTTTGAGGGGTAGCGCACCCGCAACTCCAGCATGAACCGGTCGAGCTGGGCTTCGGGCAGCGGATAGGTTCCCTCCTGCTCAATCGGGTTCTGGGTCGCCAGCACAAAGAAGGGAGCGGGCAGTGGATAGGTGGTGCCGCCGGTGGTCACCCGGTGCTCCTGCATCGCCTGCAGCAGCGCCGCCTGGGTCTTGGGCGGGGTCCGGTTGATTTCGTCGGCCAGCAGCACGTTGGCAAACACCGGCCCGTGGACGAACCGGAAGGCCCGCTTTCCGGTGGTGAGGTCTTCCTCAATGATCTCGGTGCCAGTGATGTCGCTCGGCATCAGGTCGGGCGTGAACTGCACCCGGTTGAAGGAAAGCCGGAGCGCTTCCGCCACGCTCTGTACCATCAGTGTCTTGGCGAGGCCCGGCACACCGATCAGGAGCGCGTGCCCGCCGGCCAGGATGGCGGTCAGGATGCCGTCCACGATCTCGGTCTGCCCCACGATGCGGCGGGCCACCTGACGGCGGAGGTCGGCGACCGCTGCAGTCAGGTGTTGGAGCTGCTGGACGTCGTCGGGGGTGGCGGCTGGGGCTGAGGTCATTGAGAAGACGGTTAGACGGTTGGACGGCTCGGCGGCTCGGCGGCTCGGCGGCTCGGCTGGGCGTCATTGCTTCGGCGCTTCGCGCCTCGTAATGACTTCCAAGACTCGATACCCAGACACCAGACGGGCAAGTGCCACCGAGGTTTCGCCCGCATGCCGGAAGATGGGCGGGGTCTGCCTGGAACGGAAATGCTGGGCCTTCGAACCTGCCCATCCCGCCCATCTTGCCCATCCTGGAAATCCTTGCGAAAAATTTCACAAGCCTCTAATTTTGCCGCCGTGACTGAGGCCCCCACGGGTGGTGACGGCCCCTCGCCGATGCGCTTTGCCGGCCTGGGAATCCAACTGGTCGTCATGACCCTGCTGGGGCTTTTTGCGGGCCAGTGGGCCGACCGGAAGTTCGGCACCGGACAGCTGCTGACCATTCTGGGTGCCTTTCTGGGCTTCGGCGCCACGATGTGGTCGCTCATTCGAGAACTGGGACACGACGGACAGGGCGGACAGAGCGGACGGGGCGGACGGGGCGGACGGGATCGATGAGGCCCAGGTTCCTGTATCCGCTGCTGGTTCTGGCCGTGGCCCTGCTGGGTGCGGTGCTGGCCCTCCGGCTGGTACCTGAACCGGAGCATCCAGCGGTCTGGGTGGCGGTGCTGGCGTCGATTGTGGTGCAAGGGCC
>DASSOW010000211.1:0-11453 GCA_035700175.1 Gemmatimonadales bacterium
CCGCCCACGGCGAGCAGCGCCGACCGGCGCACCACGGCTGCGCTCTGGGCCAGCGGGTTCGCTTCCCATAGCACCGACGTCGCATCGACTGGCACGGCGTTGGGCAGCAGGGGAGCTGGATCGTCTTCCGCGCCGCCAAACTTGCTGACCAGCGAGAAGGCCAGCGCCGCCTCCGGATGGGCATCGAGCAGCGCCACGCATGCCTCCACGTGCTCGGGCTCCCAGAGGTCGTCTGCATCGAGGAAGGCAATGACCTCGCCCGCGGCCGCGTGGATGCCAACGTTCCGCGCCGTGGCGGGACCGCCATTCCGGTCGGTGCGGAGCACCCTGGCGCCGGCGCGCTCGGCCACGTCGCGGGTGGCGTCAGACGATCCGTCATCCACGACGAGGACCTCGGTCGGCTGGAGCGTCTGCCGCCAGGCCGATTCGACGGCACCCCCGATGAAGCCTTCCACGTTGTATCCGGGAATCACCACGCTGACAGTCGTCACGCCTGTCCTTTCCGAGCTGATCTGGCTTGTAATTTGCCCTCCGGCGATCCGCTCCAGACCCCTCCCGGATGCGGGACTTACGAGCCGCGCCTCGCTATGTTCCGGCCTTCGGACCGCCCGCTTGCAAAGGAGAGACCGCCCCTGGCTCGTGCCGCGACTCCTGCCCGGACATGGCTGCCGTGCTGACGCTTGCGCTGCTCGCCGGAGGCGGACTGGCCCTGGCGTGGGCCATCTATCCCTTGGTGATCCACGGACTTGCCACGCTGGCCCGAAATGCCGGTCCGGCGGCGCAGGCGCCCGCACCCAGTGTGACCGTGGTCGTGGCCACGCGGGAAGATTCGGGCGTCGTGGCTGCGAGGATAGCCAATCTTCTCTCAAGCGACTACCCCGCCGACCTGCTCTCCGTGGTCGTGGCCCTGGACTGGGCCAGCGGGCTCCAGCCGCATGCGCCCCGCGTGCATGACCCCCGAGTCCGGATCATCGTCGGCGACCAGCCCGGTGGGAAGGCGGCCTCGCTCAACGCCGCCGTGCGTGAGGCGACCGGCGACCTCCTTGTCTTTACCGATTCCCACCAGCAGTTCGCTCCCGATTCCATCGGGGCGCTGGTTGCGGCCCTCGCCGACGCGCGCTTCGGCGCCGTATCGGGCCAGCTCGAACTCCCTGAAGGCAAGCGCCGCTCGCTGCTCGAACACTACTGGCGCTTCGAGCGGCGCCTGCGCCGGGACGAGGCGAAGCTTCACTCCGCCGTCGGCGTGAGCGGGTCGATCTACGCCATGCGCCGCGCACTCTGGCATCCCCTTCCTGCCGGCTTGATTCTCGACGATCTCTACGTGCCGATGCGACTGGTCCTCGAGGGACATCGCGTCGGATTTACCGCGGCGGCAAAAGCATATGATTCGCGACGCAGCCAGGTCGAGACCGAGTTCCACCGGAAAGTTCGCACGCTGACGGGCAATTTTCAGCTGTGTGCCTGGATGCCCGGCGTGCTGCTGCCCTGGCGCAACCCGATCTGGCTGCAGTTCGTGCTGCACAAGCTGTTTCGTCTGCTGACGCCCTGGCTGGCACTGGTCTTCGCGCTGTCCATCGCCATCCTGGCGTGGTCGGCATGGGGACCGATTGTGCTGGTGGTGGCCGCCGGGGCGGCGCTGCTGATGTGGCTCCTCGCACTGCTGCTGGGCATGAGCGGCCGCCTCATGGCCTACCTGCGCTGGTTTGGGACGATGCAGGCTGCGATTGCGGTCGCCACGGTGAATGGCATCACCGGGCGCTGGAATGTCTGGAGCAGGAAGTCATGAGCCGCCCGGTGCGAGTCTGCCTGGTGGGACCCTCGCTCGATATCCTGGGAGGCCAGGCAGTTGCCGCCGAGCGGTTGCGGCAGCGCCTTCAGGGGCTGGACGGCGTCACGGTCGACTTCCTTGCAGTCAACCCGAGGCTGCCCGGTCCGCTGCGCCTGATGCAGCGCGTCAAGTACCTGCGCACCGTGGTGACCAGCATTGCCTACGTGACGTCGCTGCTGTTGCGTGCCTGGCGCTACGACGTGCTGCATGTGTTCTCGGCGTCCTACTGGTCATTCCTGCTTGCGCCCACGCCCGCCATCCTGATCGGGCGGCTCTTCGGCCGCGCGGTCATCCTGAATTACCGGAGCGGCGAGGCGGATGACCATCTCACCCGCCATGGCAAGGTGGCCCTGCCGGTCATGCGGCTTGCCAGCGTGATCGTCACGCCTTCCGACTACCTGGTGGAGGTTTTCGCGCGCTTCGGCCTGCCGGCTCGCGCCATCCTCAACTTTGTGGAGATGGAGCGTTTCCACCACCGGGAGCGCCGCACTCCCTGCCCGCGCTTCTTCTCGAACCGCAATTTCGAGACGCTCTACGGAGTGGACGACGTCATTCGCGCGTTTGGCGTGGTGCAGGCGAGCGTGCCTGCCGCTGAGCTCACCCTGGTGGGCGATGGCTCGGAGCGGCCGATGCTCGAGCGGCTGGTGCGGGAACTGGGGCTCAGGAACGTGCGCCTTGTCGGCCGCGTGGCACCGTCGGACATGCCGGCACAGTACGAGGCGGCGGACATTTACCTGAACGCCTCGCGGATCGACAACATGCCGCAGTCCATCCTGGAGGCGTATGCGTCGGGCACAGCGGTGGTCACTACTGATGCTGGCGGTATTCCATTCATTGTCCGACAGGAGCAGACGGGCTTGATGGCCCCCGTGGGCGACTGGAAGGCGCTGGGCGAGGCCGCGCTCCGGCTCCTCACCGAACCGGGTCTGGCGTTCAGGCTTGCCTCAGCGGGCTTTCGCGAGTGCGAGGCAAAGTACAGCGGTGAGGCCAACGTGCTGCAGTGGCGCGCGCTGTACCAGTCGCTGGTGCAGCGCGAGCGATCGGCGGCATGATGCGTCTGCGGCATCGCACCTTCCGCGAGCTGCGCGAGCGCGGCGTCGGCCAGCTCCGGATTCTGGCCGAGCGCGCCGGCGTGCTGATGGACGCCAGGGAGCCTTCACCACGCCGGATGGGTGCACTGCTCGAGGCTGGTCTCTCGACCGATGGACCCGGCATCGCTGAAGACATTGTCCGTTCCTGCCGGGCTATCCTGCCCGGTCTCGCTGAACCGGGCCAATCGGCGGCTGCCCTGGCAGCGGATTGGCCGGCGGATGCGGAAGCGATACTCGATCGAGCGGCCCGGCTCGTTGCGGGACGATTTGACCTGCTCGGCTACGATGCGCTCGAGCCCGGGGCGCCGCCGGACTGGCATCGCGACCCCGTCTCGGGCCGCAGCGCGCCGCTCCGCCACTGGAGCCGGATCCCGTATCTCGATGCCGCTATCGTCGGCGACCACAAGGTGACGTGGGAACTCAACCGGCATCAGTATCTCGTGACGCTTGCGCAGGCATGGCTCCTCAGCGGCAATGAGCAGTACCCCGCGACGATCGCCGCGCACCTCGAATCGTGGATGGACCACAACCCACCCAAGCAGGGCATCAACTGGGCCAGCAGTCTGGAGGTCGGATTCCGGGCCATTTCCTGGATCTGGACGCTGGCCCTGGCGGGAGATGCGCTGCCCGCGTCACTGGTCCAGCGGTGCGCCGGCATGCTCCATGTTCACGCATGCCATCTTGAGTCGAACCTCTCCACCTGGTTCAGCCCCAACACCCATCTCACCGGCGAGGCGCTCGCGCTGGCCTATCTCGGCCGGGCGCTGCCGGTGTTTCGCCGGAGCGAGCGCTGGCGCGAGACCGGGCTGCGGATCCTGGAAGATGAAGTGCGGCGCCAGGTTCTTCCGGACGGAGTCTATTTCGAGCAGGCGACCTATTACCACCGCTACACCACGGACTTCTACCTCCATGCGGCGCTGCTGCTGGACGCCCAGGGCACGGAGCGCCCGCACTGGCTCGACGTCACCCTGCGCCACCTGCTCGACTACCTCGTGGCGACGGTGCGACCGGACGGCTCCTGGCCCCTGATCGGCGACGAAGACGGGGGCCGCCTGGTGTGGCTCAAGTCACGACAGCCGAACGATTTCCACGATACCTTGGGTCTGGGTGCAGTGCTGCTCGGGAGGCGTGAATATTGCTTGCCCGGCAGCGGTGCCCCGTCCGAACTCGCCTGGCTGCTGGGGCCCGGCGCGGGTGCCCGGTTTGAGGCGCTGGGGAGTGCTGTCCCACCGTCGTTCGCCATTTTTCCGGATGGCGGCTACGCGGTGCTGCGGAATGAGCAGGGCGACTGGCTCCTCATGGAGGCAGGTCCTCACGGCGGGCTGGCGGGTGGCCACGCGCACAGCGACGCGCTGGCCATCGAACTGGCGGTGGCGGGAGCAACCGTGCTGCAGGATGCGGGCACCTTTACCTACGTGGCCGATCCAGCCGCGCGGGATGCCTTCCGTGCAGGCGCCGCGCATTCGACGCTGACCATCGACGGTCACAGCGCCGCAGTGCCGGCGGGGCCGTTCCGCTGGCGCCACCGAAGTGAGGCTCGTTTCGAGCGCTGGCTGAATTCGGCGCGGTTCGATTTCCTGTCGGCCCGCCAGGACGGCTTCGGGGGGCTGGCTCCCGGTGTGATTCACCATCGTGAGCTGTTGTGGCTTCGCGACTGGAAATGCTGGATCATCCGTGATCGTGTGGAGGGGACTGACGCGCCGTTCGAGGCCCATTTTCACACGGCGCCCGGCATCATCGTGGCTACCCGGCGAGAAACCGCCATGTTTCGTGATGCCGGCGCCAACCGGCTTCGGCTCGATGTCCTGGCGGAGCAGTGCGCGCTGGCGGTCAGCGACTCCTGGCATTCACCGGGCTACGGCGTGCGCGTGCCGGCGCAGCTGCTGACGGTGCAGGTCATGCGCGGCAGGGAACTGGTGACCGTCCTGCGCGCAGGGCCCAGCCAGTTCACCTGGGCGCGCGACGTCACCGGGACTACCGTGACGCTGGAACACGGCGGCCGGGTGGCCGAGGTCGCCGCCGGCCCCGCGGGTTGGCGGCTTGACGGCCAGCGCCTCGACTCTTTCGGAGACTGATACAAGCTCATGTGCGGCATATGCGGCATTGTCCTGCCTGACGGCTCCTCCCGCCGGCTCGATCGCGAGCTGCTCGTGCGCATGCGTGACCAGCTTGTGCACCGGGGGCCCGACGGCGCCGGGGAGTTTCTCGATCACGGCGTCGCGCTCGGCCATCGCCGGCTGAGCATCGTGGATGTGGCGCACGGCGCGCAGCCGATGGCGGCGGCCAGTGGCGCGGTCCAGATCGTGTACAACGGCGAGGTGTACAACCATCCGGAGCTGATGCCGGCGCTGCAGGCCGAGGGGGTGCGGTACGCCACCCACTGCGACACCGAAACCGTGCTGCATCTGTACCTTCGGCACGGTGTGCGCACGCCTGAACAGCTCCGCGGCATGTTTGCCTTCGCCATCTGGGATGCGCGCACCCGCGAGCTGTTCATTGCCCGCGACCGCCTCGGCGTCAAGCCGCTCTATTACGTGCACACCGAAGACGGCGCGCTGTACTTTGCCTCCGAGATCAAGTCGCTCCTCGCAGCTGGCGCCGTTGGCGCCGAGCTCAACCGCCGGGCATTTCCCGATTACCTGGCCAATCATGCGCCGTCCGGTGAGGACACGCTCTTCAAGGGCGTGAAGCGGCTGCTGCCGGGACATACGCTGACGTGGAAAGAGGGGCGGGTCGTGACCCGCCCCTACTGGGATCTCTCGTTTGCGGCTCCGACCGAGACCCGCTCCGACGCGGAACTGGTAGCGGAGTACGCCGAGCGTTTCGGGGAGGCGGTCCGGCTCCGGCTGATGGCCGACGTGCCCCTCGGCATGTTTCTCTCCGGCGGCATCGACTCCGCGGCCATCACCGCCACGATGGCCACGCTGGTGCAGGATCCCATCAAGACATTCTCTGTTGCATTCCGTGAACGGGAAGCCAACGAGCTGTACTATGCCCGGCTCGTGGCTGAGCGCTATCGCACCGATCACCACGAAATCCTGGTGAGCCCGGAGGAGTTCTGGGGTGCGCTGCCATCGCTTATCTGGCACGAGGACGAGCCGCTGGCGCACCCGTCCAGCGTTGCGCTGAACTTCGTCTCCCGTCTCGCGGCGCGGCACGTGAAGGTGGTGCTGACGGGGGAGGGAAGCGACGAGACGCTGGCCGGGTATGGACGCTACCGGACCACGGTCATGAACCTGGCGGTGAGCCGCCGCTGGCAGTCGCTCGCGCCCGGTGTGGTGCAGCGTGCGGTGCGCGCCGGTCTCGACACCCTCCCGCGCACCTCCCGGCTGCGCCAGCGACTCATGCGCACCGGCCTCGCGCTGCACGCCGATCTCGACACGCTCTACTTCGACAATTTTGCCGTCTTCGGAAGGGCGCGGCAGCGTGCCATGCTGTCACCGGAATTGCAGGCCGAACTGGGCGGGCTGGATCCGTATGCCACGGCGCACGAGGCGATTGACCGCGGCGATGCCACGACCCTGCTCAACCAGCTGCTCTATGCCGACATCAAGACGTACCTGCACGAACTGCTGATGAAGCAGGACCAGATGAGCATGGCGGCCTCGATCGAGAGCCGCGTCCCGTTCCTTGACCATCCGCTCGTCGAGTTCACGGCTCGGCTGCCCGCACGGCTCAAGCTCCGTGGCCGCACCACCAAGTGGATCCTGCGCCAGGCCATGAAGGAGAAGCTGCCGGCCGAAATTCTCTCGCGCAGCAAGATGGGTTTCCCGGTGCCGGTGGGCGCGTGGCTCAAGGGGGCCTTCCGCCCGCTGCTCGATCAGTACGTGCTGTCGGAGCGGGCGCTGCAGCGCGGGCTGTTCCAGCCGGAGGCCCTGAGGCACCTGGTGGCGGAGCATGTGGCGGGGGAAGCAAATCACGATGAGCGCCTCTGGGCGCTGATCAACCTCGAGATCTGGCAGCGCCTCTACCTCGACGGCGAGACGCCGAACGAGCTCATGGTGGGCGAGCCGGGCGCCACGCTCGCCGGGACAGCGCCCTGATGCATATCCTGTGGATCAAGACGGAGCTGCTGCATCCGGTGGACAAGGGCGGCCGCATCCGTACCTATCAGATGCTGCGCGCGCTCCGCGAACGGCATCAGGTCACCTATCTCACCCTCGATGATGGATCGGCGGCTCCCGACGCGGCCGAGAAAGCGTCCGAGTACGCCGATACGCTGGTCCGCGTCCCCTTTCGCTCCGCGCCCAAGCGCAGTGCCCGGTTCTGGGGCGAGCTGGCCATGAACCTTGGTTCCCGTTTGCCATATGCGGTCGCCAAGTACAAGTCGCCCGGGCTTACCCGGGCCATCCACCGCGTGCTGCAGGATGGCTCGGTGGATGTCGTGGTGTGTGACTTCCTCGCGCCGTCCCTCAATGTGCCCGATGACCTCGGTGTGGCAACGGTGCTGTTCCAGCACAATGTCGAGGCCGAAATCTGGCGCCGGCACTTTGAGGTGCGGTCCAATCCGCTGGCGCGGAGTTACTTCCGCCGGCAATGGCGGCGCATGGAGCGGTTCGAGCGCGAGGAATGCAGGCGCTTCGATCGCGTGATCGCCGTGTCGGAGCCGGACGCCGAGCTCATGCGGAACGTTTATGGCGTCCCGGACGTGGCGGCGGTCCCGACCGGTGTGGACACGGAATACTTTTCGCCGTCCGGCCGCGTCCCTCGTGAGCCGCGCCACCTCGTGTTCACCGGCTCCATGGACTGGCTGCCCAACGAAGACGGCATCCGCTGGTTCGTGAATGACATCCTGCCACGGCTCAAGGCGCTGGTGCCGGATGTCAGGGTGACGATCGTCGGCCGGCATCCGCCGGACGCCATCCGCGCGCTGGCCGGGACCGATCCCGCGGTGCGTGTCACCGGGACCGTTCCCGATGTCCGGCCCTTCATCGAGTCGGCGGCTGGGTTTATTGTGCCCCTTCGGATTGGCGGCGGGACCCGCCTCAAGATTTTCGAAGCGATGGCCATGGAGTGTCCGGTGGTCTCCACGCCGGTGGGAGCGGAAGGGCTGCCGGTCCGGGATGGCGAGCACCTCCTGCTGGCCGAGTCGGCGGACGACTTTGCGCGGGCCGCAGCAGACTTGCTGCTCAAGCCAGCCGAGGCCGGGGCAATGGCGCAGGCCGCGGCGGCACTGGTCCGGACATCGCATGCCTGGAACCGGGTGGCCGAGGAGTTTGCCGCCCTGTGCCAACCTGTTCCCGATCTGATGACTTCACCCTTGACTGCAAGAAGCGAATGACGACCTCAATCAGTGTGTTCGGCCTGGGCTACGTCGGCTGCGTGTCGGCAGCGTGTTTCGCCAAGGAAGGCCATAGCGTGACCGGCGTGGACGTGAACCCGGCCAAGGTGGACATGATCAACGCTGGCAAGGCCACGATCGTCGAGGCTGGAATCGGCGAGCTGGTGGCCGAGATGGCCCAGTCCGGCCGGCTCCGGGCCACGACCAGCGTGGAGGATGCCGTGCGCGAGACTGCCGTCTCTCTCGTCTGCGTCGGCACGCCGAGCCGGACCAATGGCAGCCTGGACTTGACGTACGTCGAGCGGGTATCGGAACAGATCGGTGCCGCCCTGCGCAACAAGCAGGGGCGGCATGTGGTCGTCATTCGGAGCACGGTGCTGCCGGGCACCATTCACGACGTGGTGGTGCCGGCGCTGGAGCGCACCAGCGGCAAGAAGGCCGGCACCGATTTCGGTGTCTGTGGCAATCCGGAATTCCTGCGGGAAGGGACCTCGATTCGCGATTTCTACGACCCGCCCTTTACGCTGGTGGGCGCCGACGATCCAGAGACCGGCAGGGTGGTGGCGGGGCTGTACCACGGGATCGACGCGCCGGTGCATATCATTCCGGTTCGCACCGCGGAGATGGTCAAGTACTCCTGCAACTGCTTCCATGGGCTCAAGGTCGCGTTCGCCAATGAGATCGGGAACATCTGCAAGGCGGTTGGCGTGGACAGCCACGAGGTGATGCGGATCTTCTGCGAGGACCGGAAGCTCAATATCTCGCCCTACTACCTGCGGCCCGGCTACGCGTTCGGCGGTTCCTGCCTGCCCAAGGACCTGCGCGCCACGGTGTACAACGCCCGGGCACACGACGTGCCGGTCCCGGTGCTCGAGGCCACGCTGGAGAGCAACCGGCTCCAGATCGAGAAGGCCTTCGACATGGTGATGGCCACAGGCAAGAAGCGCGTTGGCGTGCTGGGCCTCAGCTTCAAGGCCGGCACCGACGACCTGCGCGAGTCACCCATGGTGTCGCTCATCGAGCGGCTGATCGGGAAGGGCACCCAGCTCGCCATCTATGATCCCTACGTGACCAGCTCGCGCCTGATGGGTGCCAACCGCGAGTATATCGAGCGCGAGATCCCCCATATCTGGGAGCTGATGCGTGGCAGCATCCGCGAGGTGCTGGACGCCAGCGATGCCGTGATCATCGGCAACAGCGCCGGCGAGTTCCGGGAGATCCAGGGCCACCTGCGCGGTGACCAGCCGGTGGTGGACCTGGTGCGGGCCTTCGGCCCACGCACCTCGGATGGCGGTGCCTATCAGGGGATCTGCTGGTGAGTGGGCCAGCCGGGGTGGCGCCGGCCGATCACGCGGCCGAGGTCAGGCGCGGGGAGCGCTTCGAGTTCGGTGCCAACTGGAAGCGCTTTCTCCAGGTGCTCAACGATGATCGCATCCGCCAGGCGCAGGAAAGTCTCGCGGCCATGCTGGGCACGAGCGACCTCACCGGGCGCACCTTCCTCGACATCGGCTCCGGCAGCGGGCTGTCGAGCCTGGTCGCGCGGCGGATGGGCGCCAAGGTCCATTCCTTCGACTACGATCCCCAATCGGTGGCCTGCACCGAGGAGCTTCGGCGCCGCTACTTCCCCGATGACGCCTCGTGGACGGTGGAGCGCGGCTCGGCGCTCGATGCCGGCTATCTCGCCGGCCTCGGCACCTTCGACGTGGTGTACTCGTGGGGCGTTCTGCACCACACCGGCGACATGTGGCGCGCCCTCGGCCTGGTCACGCCGCTGGTGAAGCAGGGTGGCACGCTCTTCATTGCCATCTACAACGATCAGGGCGCCTGGTCTGGCCGCTGGAAGAAGATCAAGCGGCTCTACTGTTCCGGGCCCATGGGCAAGGCGGTGGTGAGCGGCATCGCCATTCCCTACTGGGTGCTCCGCGGCGTCGCGGCGGATCTCGTCTGGGGACGGAATCCCCTTGCGCGTTACCGGGACTACGGCACCGATCGTGGCATGTCGGTGACCCACGACTGGTTCGACTGGCTCGGCGGGTACCCCTTCGAGTACGCCAAGCCGGAAGCCATCTTCGCGTTCTACCGCGAGCGGGGCTTCGAGCTGGTGCGGCTGGCCACTGCCGGCGGCACGGTGGGGTGCAACGAATTCGTGTTCACCCGTTCCGGTGCCACCGCTGAGAGTGGAGCGCCTGCCCGGGCATGAAGGCGGTGCTCAAGCACGTTGCGCTCAGGGGCGCCGAACTGTCCGGCGCAACGAGGCTGGTCGCGGGGTCAGCGTGGCGGCGGCGGCGGGTCCTGATCCTCTGCTATCACGGCGTCTCGGTCCGGGATGAGCACCAGTACAATCCCGAACTCTACGTGTCGCCCTCGCATCTCCGGCGCCGCTTCGACCTGCTGCGCACGATGGGCGCGACTGTCCTGCCGCTGGCGGAAGCCCTGCAGCGCACGGCGGCAGGCTCCCTGCCTGACCGGGCGGTGGTGCTGACGTTTGACGATGGCGCGGCCAACTTTGCCTCCCAGGCGGTGCCGCTTCTTCGCGAGTTCGGCTATCCCGCCACGGTTTATGTCACCACCTATTATGTCACCCACCAGTATCCCGTCTGGAACATCGCAGCCCGCTACCTCGCATGGCAGGCGCGGGCCAGGCCGCTTCCTGGGCGTGATGCACTTCAGGGCCTGGTAGATCCGGCGCAGCTGCCGGCGTCCTTCACTCGGGCCGATCTCATCGGTGCGTTCCTCGGCCACTGGAGCCAGGCATCGACGCTGGACAAGGACCAGGCAGTGGGCCAGCTGGCACGCGTACTTGGCGTCCCTGACGAGCCGATGCGAAGTGCTCGCCTGTGCCACCTGATGACGCCGGAGGAAGTGGCAGCGCTACCCGCGCCGCTGGTGTCGGTCGAGCTGCACACGCATCGGCATATCCAGCCCGAATCACGCAATGGCTTTGCCGGCGAGATACGCGAAAACCAGCGACTCCTGGCCGAGATGACCGGCCGGACGCCGCTGCAGTATTGCTATCCCAGCGGCGTCGTGCATCCATCCTTTCCAGGCTATCTCCGGGAGCTGGGAATCGAGAGCGCCACCACCTGTGAGCCGGGACTGACCGGAGCGGCAACCGATCGGATGCTTGCCCCGCGACTCATCGATACCATGCTCACGCCCGACAGCACCTTCCGGGGCTGGGTCAGCGGGACTGCAGCGCTGCTCTCTCGCTGAGCTCGAACAAGACAAACGCCCCCGGCTCCTGCGAGCCGGG
>DASSOW010000212.1:0-2580 GCA_035700175.1 Gemmatimonadales bacterium
CCGCGTCACGGGCTGGATCGCCGGTGCTCTCGCCCCGGAGCAGCTTGAGCATTTCGGCCGTGAGCTGGCCCGACTCCATGAGCGCGCGGGTGATGGCGTCCTTGAGCCCGTCCATGGAGCGATCGGCCTCGGGCTCGCCCCACCAGTTGCTGCCACCGGCAAAGCCGCTCTGCAGGAGAAAATCGGTGAGCGAATCGAGCAGCGACTGGAGATTGACTTCGTCGGCCGCACCGGGAACGTAGCGGGAAAAGCGGGTGAAGCGCATGTGTACAGGATGGGCAGGATGGGCGGGATGGGCAAGATGGGCAGGCGGGATGGGCAGGATGGGCTGGGCGAGCAGGGCGAGCAGGTGGGCGGACGGGACGGACCGGATGCCCGCCTTCCGTCATTCCCGCTTGCGCGGGAATCACGGCGGCGTACGAACCTGCCCATCCAGCCCATCCTGCCCATCCCGCCCATCCTGTCAGCGGACCCTCTTCACCAGCCTCCCCACCTCCAGCGTCGTCCCCGTTTCCACGCCATTAATGATGGCGAGTTCTTCCACCGGGATGCTCGAGGGGTAGCGCTGGTTGAACTGGGCCAGCGTCATCCGGCTCGGCACCTTGACCAGGTCAATCTTCTTTGGCTGGACATTGAGCGCCGCCGCATCGGTCAGCTGGGAAAAGCTGCCGATGATCTGGCGGAAGGTGGCGTCGTAGGCGTTGAGGTTACTGGCGCCGGTGTAGGCCAGCAGCTGGTAGGTGTTGTTGCCATAGCTCACGTACGACACCAGTCCGCCAATGACACCCTGGTCGGTCTGCGCCTGGAAGTAGCCGCTCGCGGCCGGAAGGCCGTTGATGGACGACGAGCTCACCTGCCCCGCCTGGATGCCCTGCTGGCTCAGGAACTTCTGCAGCGCGCTCGAGGGCGCGCCCTGCCCCAGCGTGAGCTGGAAGATGGCGTCCTGCTGCTTGCTCGCCGCCATGACTGCCTGCTTGGTGTTCTGGGTGAGCCAGTCGCCCGGCACCTGGAACTGGAACTTGAGCTCCGGGTGATAGAAGTGTCCGTCCTTGAAATAGCCCTCGCGCGGGTTGGCGCCATAGACGAGCCCGTCGGTGTGCTGGAGAAAATCGGTGCGGTCCACCACCATCTTCGAGAGGTCACGGTGGAGGGAATCCACCCGCCCAAGCGCGATCTCGTACCGGTTGCCCGGGTCTGGGTGGGTCGAGAGCCAGGTGGGCAGCCGGCCTTCGGCCGGCGTCTCGCGGTCGAGGGTGTGGAACATCGCCGCCATCTCGCGCGGGTCGTAGTTGTTCTGGGTCATGTAGCGGAAACCCAGCGCGTCGGCCTGGCTCTCGTCATCCCGGCTGTACTTGAGGAACAGCACCTGCAGTCCCTGGCTGAGGATCCCGCCGTACCTGGCCACCGTGGGCGACAGAATGCTGCCAATGCCAAGGCCCAGCGACGCGAGCTGCTGCTGGCTCATCTGCTGCACCGAGTGGCGCGCCGTGATGTGGCCAATTTCGTGGCCCAGCACCGAGGCCAGTTCCGCCTCGCTGTTCATGGCGCCGAGGATGCCACGGGTGATGAACACGGGGCCGCCGGGCAGCGCGAAGGCGTTGACCGACGCGTCGTCGATCACATAGAAAGCCCACGGCAGCTCGGGTCGCTCGGTGGTCTTGGCGATCTTGAGCCCGACCGAGCTCACGTACTGCTGCAGCGCCGCATTATCCACCAGGCCATACGCCGCCTTCGCTTCCTCGGCGGCCTGCTGGCCCATCTGGATTTCCTGGGATTCCGAGACCAGGGAGATTTCCGACTTGCCGGTCACCGGGTTGGTGGCACAGCCGGCCAGCAGGAGTAATGCGAGTGCGAACGAGCGGGGGCGCATTGGGATATCCTTTATGGGTTGCGGGTCACGGGTCGCGGGTCGCGCCGAAGCCGACGAGGCGTCATTGCGAGGGCCGAAGGCCCGTAGCAATCGGGTAGCCGGCATCCCGATCCAAGCGACCCGATTGCTTCGTCGGAGGCTACGCCTCCTCCTCGCAATGACGCATACGGCGCCCCGCGACCTCTATAATCTTACCCCGCACTCCCTGTCCCACACTGTGACCTGGCTTCCAGCCGCGCTGTGAAGTCGGCGATGGTGCGGGCGAGGCCGTCCTCCAGCGGAATGTGCGGCTGCCAGCCGAGGAGCGCCCTGGCCCGGGAGATATCGGGGCGGCGGCGAGTGGGATCGTCCTGCGGCAGCGGCCGCATCACGATCTCCGACGTGCTCCCGCTCAGCCGGCAGACCAGCTCGGCCAGCTGGCGCATGGTGAACTCTCCCGGGTTGCCCAGGTTCACCGGATCGGTGATGCCGTCGGCGTCCATGAGGCGGATGAGCCCCTCGACCAGATCGTCCACGTAGCAGAAGGAGCGGGTCTGTTCGCCAGTGCCGTACAGCGTGATCGGCTCGCCCTTGAGCGCCTGCAGGATGAAGTTGCTCACCACCCGCCCGTCGTTCTCCGCCATCCGCGTGCCGTAGGTGTTGAAGATCCGCGCGATCCGGATATCCACCTTCGCCTGGCGGTGATAATCCGACATCAGCGTCTCGGCCAC
>DASSOW010000213.1:0-2077 GCA_035700175.1 Gemmatimonadales bacterium
GATTGTCTCCCAGCTCGTGCTGCAGCTCAAGACCAGGGCGGCGGAGGACAAGTCGTTCTGGGCGCCGCTCGCCGGCGCGCTTGCCGTGCACGCCACGCCCATGACCCTGCCGCTGGACCAGCCCGCCGGCCGTGACCAGCCGGCGGTGACCGATGCGGAGATTCGTGCCAGCTGCGAGGCGGCCGGCACACGCCGCGCCTCCGCCAGCCGGATCGGCGTCCGGCTCACTTCAGTCACGCGCACCCTCCGCGAGGAGCGGGAGGAGGCGTGGCTGTCGGGCAGCTCCCGACGGCGCGGCGGCGCCGCGTGGGGAACGCTGGTGCACCGGACCCTGGAGGCGATGGGGCGGGGAAGAGAAGGTACCGGACTCGAACGCTACGTGCGGGCGCTGGTGCGGGAGGATCAGCCGGAGGCGACCGACCCGGAACGGGAGGCGATGGTGACTCGGGTACTTGCCCAGGCGGAAGCGATGCGCCAGAACACTGTCTGGCAGCAGCTGGCCGGCGCCGCTGACCGCGCCTTCGAGCTGCCGATCTTCACGGTGGACGATTCCGATGGCGTCGACACCGTCACCCAGGGGATCGCCGATGCGGCCGCGCTGGTGGATGGCGCATGGGTCGTCTTCGACTGGAAAACTGATCACGCGGACGACGCCACCTGGGCACGGCGCGAGGAGGAGTATCGCCGGCAGGTGGAGGCGTACGCGCGCATGATCGGGGCCCGCGCGGGTGTGCCGGCGCGAGGCGAGATCATTCGAGTGAAGGAGCCGTGATGGCAGGGAGCAAACTGCAGCGATGGATGGACCTCCTGGCGGCCCTGCTCCGGCGCCACTACCCCGTCACCTTCGACGAAGTGCGGCAGGATGTGCCGGCCTACACCAGCGGTGCACCAGAATCGGTGCGCCGCAAGTTCGAGCGTGACAAGGACGACCTCAGGCAGTTCGGCGTGCCGATCGAGACCGTGACGGAAAACGGCGAGGTCCTGGGTTACCGCCTGCGAACCCGCGATTTCTACATGCCGTACCTGGCCGTGGTGGACGCGGAACGGCGCACCGAACCGCAGCGGGTGAACCGCGACGGCTTCCGCGCGCTGGAGCGGCTTGCCTTCACTTCCGACGAGCTGGCGGCGATCGCCGACGGCGCCCGGCAGGTGCTGCACCTCGACGACGATGATCTCACCAGCGACGTGCGCTCGGCGCTCCGCAAGTTGGCCGTGGACCTCCCCATGGACGGCGTGGAACAGGCATCGAACAGCGTCAGCGTATTGTCGGCCACGGCTCGGCACGACCACGCGGTGCTCGACGAGCTGGCCGGCGCCATGGAGCGGCGGAAGCTGGTGAGTTTTGACTACGCCTCGGTGGCCATGGGCACCACCACCCACCGCACCGTCGAGCCGCTGGGGCTCTTCTTCCTGAGCCATCACTGGTATCTCGCCGCGCGGGAGCCGGGCGAGGCGCTGGTCAAGAACTTCCGGGTGAGCCGCATGCGCAATGCGCACGGCAGTCGCAGGAAGCCGGGCACGCCCGACTTCGAGCGGCCGGTGGGATTTGACCTGCGCCAGCACGCGCGCCAACGGAACGCCTGGGAGCTGGGCGACGGCAACTGGATGGATGCGGTGGTGAGCTTCAACAGCCATTCCGGTATTGCCGATGCGGCCCAGCGACTCGGCGCCGAGGTGCCGGGGGCGCCCTCCGAGCGGCGCTACCAGGTGCGGCGGCTCGATGCGTTCGTGCGCTGGCTCCTGCCGCTCGCCGGGCAGGTCACGCCGGTCTCGCCACCCGAGCTGGTGGAGGCATGGCAGGACGCCCTGCATGACACCCTCGCACTCTATGGAGGTTCGGCATGAGCGACACCGCGGCGGACCAGCTTCGGCGCGTCCTGCTCCTCATCCCCAAGCTGGCCGACGACGAGAATCACGACATCGATGAAGTCGCGGCGCTCCTGGGCGTGAATCGCGCCACGCTGCTGCGCGACGTGCGCTCGCTGGCCGACCGGTTCGACGATCCGGGCGGGTTCGTGGCGGGCGTCACGATCACCCAGGACCACGAGGCGGTCTCCGTCCACGCCAGTCACTTCCT
>DASSOW010000214.1:0-9902 GCA_035700175.1 Gemmatimonadales bacterium
AGGCGCTGGCGGGCCCGGGGTGCCACGCGCTGGTAATCCCAGATGGCATACAGCGCCACCGCGGCGGTGGCCCACGCCATCGGCCGCAGGAATTCAGAATCGAGCAGGAACGCGAGCAGGGTGAGCACCTGCGCCACCGTCACAGCCTTGCCCCCGGCCCGCGCCGGAATGGCGGAGGGCCGGCCGCTCACCATCGTGGTAATGAAGGCCACCGCAGCGGCAATGTCCCGCAGCAGCACGCCCACGATCTCGAACGGTTCCAGCCGGCCGGAGAATGCCACTACCCCGAAGGCACACCCCATGAACAGCTTGTCGGCGAGCGGATCGATGAACACCCCGAACCGGGACGCGCCGAAGCGCCGGGCCAGCGGGCCATCGAGCAGGTCGCTGGCCGCCGCTGCGGCCAGGATGGCGAGCCGGATGAACTGGTCGGGAATGAGCACGAATGCGAGTGCCATGGGCACACGCAGGACACTCAGCACGTCGGCCGTTGTCACGCGATGCTCTTGCTCGCCCTTCCGGGCCGGACTAGCTTCTGCCAACCTCACCCTCGCGGGTCATGGACCACCGCTCATGATTGCCGGTTGCGCGCTTCCCGAGCGACAACGATACCCGCGCGCGGAAGTTTTCCTCAAGGCGGGGTGCGTGGCGTGACCTGGGCCCAGCATTTTGGCGACCTCGACAACCTGCCCCCGATGCGTCTCGGTGATGCCGATGCGCTGGGTGCCGTCCTGGTCGCTGCGGCGGGCGCCATGGGCATCACGCCGCTCGGTTCACCCACCATTCGCTCGGGCGCCGACACATGGGTGGCCGCCCTGCTCTGCCCCGACGCCCACATCATCCTCCACGCGCTGCCCAATGAGCGCCGCTGCGTCATCAGCATTGCCGCGCGCGACGCGGCCGTGGTACAGCGCGGGCTCGACGTCATCACCCGCCGCCTCGCGACGGCCGCCCAGTAATTTCCCACACCACAGCGCGTCCCAGGGCGCGCCCGAGCATGACCACTGGTGACCCTCCGGAAAAAGCGCCGGCGATGGCGTACAGCATCCGTGGCGGAAAGTCCGGCTCGGCCGCGATGGCATAGACGGGGTCCCACTGCATTGGACGCAGGCGGGCCTTGAAGCGGTCGAGTCCAGCAAAATTGTAGAAGCGCCGCCCATGCAGTCGCACCCATCCCAGCACGAACCGGAGCCAGAGCGGCTCCCTCGGCACCTCCGCCGGCGGCACATGCTGCGACAGCGGTGCCAGGCCCAGCGTCGCGAAGCGACTCTCCTCCGAGGCAAACGCTCGCATGGCGGCGTCCACCAGAAGGTCAGTGGTGCCATTCACCGCGCCGTGCCCACGCACGAACTGCTCGACCAACCAGCCATGTCGCGCCGGCACGGGCGACGCAATGAGAAAAGCAATCACCTGGCTCGATCTGCTTGCCACGAAAACCCGCCGGCCCCTGAGGCGGGACAGCGTTTCCGGCTCGACCAGAAAGTGGAGCGGCGGGAGGCCCCGGGTGGAGAGCCATTCATCGAGGCAGCGACGCAACGCCGGATGCGCCTCGGCGAGCGACACCGGCCATTCCTGCACGGTGACACCCTTGTTGCGAGCCCGGTGGAACTGGGCCCGAAGCGACGCGTGTGCCCGGCAAATGGCGTCCCAGTGCTGCGGCTCCCAGGCTGGTTGCGCACCGAGCAGCGCCATGGAATGATGGGCCGAGTTGCGGTAGAGCTCTTCCAGCCGCGCTTCGGCGCCGAAGTAGCAGACGCCAAGGCCGCTGCGTCGCGAGTCGGCCTCGAACTCCGCAGCAACATCCCCGAGTCGCACGCGCGCGGCGACGGGCGCACCGGCCACCACCCGCACGCCAGCCGCCTCGACGTAGCCCACCACGGCGTCACCGGCTGCGCTGAACCAGTGGCGGATGCCCGGGTTGATGATCTGATACGATGTGGCGTTCCAGCCGTGCTCGAGCACGAGCGCACGAGCACGTTCCAGGCTCACTTCTCCGGCGGCTCCGTACTGGACGCGTCGAAGTCCAGCGACGCGGAGTTGAGGCAGTAGCGCAGGCCGGTCGGTTTGGGACCATCGGGAAAGACGTGGCCCAGGTGCGCCGCGCACCGCGCGCAGTGCACCTCGGTGCGGGACATGCCAAGCTTCCGGTCTTCTTTTGTCTCGACGACGTCCCCGCTCACCGGCTGGGTAAAGCTGGGCCAGCCGGTGCCAGACTCGAACTTGGTATCCGAGGAGAAGAGCGGCTGGCCGCATGCGACACAGCGGTACATCCCCTCGGCATGGTTGTCCCAGTACTTGCCGGTGAAGGCGGGCTCGGTGCCTTCCTGCCGGGTGACACGGTACTGCTCAGGGGTCAGCCGCTCGCGCCATTCGGCGTCGGAGAGATGCTGCCAGTCGGGATCAGGGGATTGGGGCATGGGGGAATCACCGGTTATAGGTCGTAAGTCATATGTCATAAGTCATGGGTCATACGACGTATGACGTACGACTCATGACCGCCTTCCTCTTACCACTCCCTCAGCATGCGTCCCGGACGCAAGCGCCGAGGCGGCCGCCGCCTGCACGGCGTCGGCCGTGACGGTTCGATAACGCTCGCCTGGGTCGTCCAGTTCCTCCAGCCCTTCGCCGATGATCCAGGCCTCCAGTATCTCACCGGCCACCGCGCTGGCACTCTGCCGCCGCACCCGCAGCTGGCCATCCAGGTAACGGATGGCGTCACGCAGTTCCTGCTCCGTGACCGGTTCAGCCGCGAACTGATGCAGCTCGGCCAGCATGGCCGAGCGGGCCTCGTCCTCTCGCGCGGGCGACGTGGCGATGTAGCTCACCATGGCGCCGCCACGGCCGCGCTGCCAGCCGCTGAGGAGTACCGTGTAGGCCAGCGAGCGCCGGTCGCGAAGCGCCTCGAAAAGCCGGCCACCCAGCCCACTTGCCACCGCCGCCCAGATGTTGGCCGCATAGCGCGCGGTATCCCGACGACGAGGGCCGGGAAAGACCATCGCCAGCGCCGTCTGGGCCCGGTCACGCTCGACCATCCGGTGATCCGGCTGGCGCAGCATCGCAGCGAGCTCACCCGCACGGATCTCATCCTGCCGTGGCAAGTCGCCGAAGACGCGGCTGAGGTCATGGCTCATCGCTTCGGGCTCGACGTCACCTACCGCCACAATGACCGGTCGGGCCTCCTGCCGCGCCGCGCCGAGCCAGCGTTCCGCGTCCGCCGCCTCGAAGGTCGCGAGAGTTTCCTCGGTACCGTGCAGGGGAAGGCCGTAGCCCGCATCGCCGAAGGCCGCTCGGAAGGCAAGCTCGAACGGGTAACGGAACATGTCGTCGGTAGACTGGCGAACTTCATCGGCCAGCAGGTCGCGCTCCCGCCTGACGGCATCCGGATCGAAGCGCGGGGCATCCAGCAACAGCCGAAGCAGTTCCGCGGTGCGCTGCGCGTGCTCCGCGAGTACACCGGAACCAAACCCGAACCAGTCGGACGCAATCACGGGAGCGACTGTCCCACCCAGCGCCTCGAATGCAAAGGCGAGCTGGCGGGCATCGAGTGGGCCGGCGCCGCGAATGGCGGACCGCACGGCCAACGCGCCGAGCCCCGCTTCATGCGGGGCATCAAACCGCGTTCGCGGATAGTAGATGCCGAGCGACACCAGCGGGACGCCAGGCTTCCGGCGCACCAGGATATCCGCACCGGGAAGCGCCGTGTGAAGCACGCCATGGGTCTCCGTCCGGCGAGCGGCACGACCCTGGCGCGCAGGCGGCGTCCATTCGGTGCGCGGTGTTACAGCCAGGCGTGACGCGGGACGGGCAAATGCGTCTCGCAACTCGTCTGCGTCCAGGTCTGCACCTGCATCCTCGGGCAGGTAGACCACCGCCGCAACCGAGCCGGGGTCCAGGTACCTGGCCGCAACGTCGCGCACCTCCCCGGCAGTGACGCCCTCGAGACGCTGAAAGTCCTCATCCAGGAGATCGGTGCTCCCAAGCGCCTCGGCGCCAGCCAGCGCCATGGCACGGCCGTCCATCGACTCCATGCGACGCGACCACTGATACTTGAGCAGCGCGCGTGCGCGCTCGATGTCGGTCTCGTCGGGGCCCTGCTGCGCGAGACGGTGGATGGCCTGGCTCATTCCCTCAAGCGCCTGCCCCACGCGATCGGCGGGCAGGTCGGCGCCGGCGGAGAAGATGCCGATTTCCGTAGGCGAGTAGTGATACGCACCAACCCCGGTCACAGTGCCGGTTTCGCGCAGCTGCTGGTATAGCCAGGAGCCACGACCTGACGCGAGCACTGCCGCCGCGACGTCGAGCGCAACATTGTCGGGATCGAGGGACGGCACACCACGCCAGCCAAGCACCAGCTCCGCCTGCGTCACGTCGCCGCGCAGTGTTCGCGCCCGCACGTCGCGATGCGTGGGCTCGCCGGGGGACGGGTCCACGGCGCCGGGCGCCGGGGCCCAGTCTTCATAGAATGGAGTCGCCAGCGCGAGCGCTGCCTCGGCGTCGATGTCACCCACGATGCTCACGATCACGCGCTCCGGCACATACCGGGAGCGGTAGTAGCCCACGATGTCGTCACGAGTGTATCGCTCGAGTTGCTCGATGCTGCCGATGCGCCAGCGGCGGATCCGGTGCCGGTCGAACATCACCTCATTGAGCGTCTCGGCAGCGACGGCCGAAGGACTGTCCAGTTTCCGCTTGGCTTCCTCGATGATGACCTGCAGCTCGCGCCGGAGTTCGTCGGCGTCGATCAGCGAATTGCGCAGGGCATCGCTCTGGATGGCGAGCGCCTGCTCCAGGCCCTCGGGCGGCAGTACCACGAAGTAGGCGGTGTGGTCGTACGCCGTGTGGGCGTTGAGGTAGCCGCCGAGTCCCTTGGTCTCGCGCGCCACGGCGCCGGGCCCGCGGGTGGGCGTGCCCTTGAAAAACATGTGCTCCAGCACGTGCGACACGCCGACCCAGTGGTCGGGCTCGTCGAAGAATCCTGCCTTGACGTGGGTGACGACCGAGACGGCCGGCGCGGAGGCGTCGCGCTGCGCCAGCAGGGTGAGGCCGTTGGACAGTACGGTGCGGCGGAGACCGGCGGTCCAGCGAGGGGAAGAAATGGTGGTCATGAGGTAAGATAGGCGGACGAGGCGGACTGGGCCGACTGGTTGTTTTCCGTTGGCTTAGCAGCGTCCGTCCCGTCCGCCTCGTCCGCCTCGTCCGCCTACCCGACTATCCGCACCACCCCCGCTGCGGCACTCCCGCGGATAAACGCCTCGGCGCTGGTCACTGGGATCACCACGCCGGTTTCCGCGTGACCCTTCCGCGCGTGGCCCATCATGAACTCGCTGAGTGACGCGCCGCGCCATTCGTGCTCCGCGTCCTTCATCTGCTGCACGATCTCGTCCCAGGTGCCGCGCAGCGTCACGCCATTCAGCATGGCGACTTCGTGCTGGCCACCGCCAGGCGTACGGCGGGTGGTGTGCGGGTCGGTCAGCAGTGCGGCGAACAGTTCCAGCTGGGTCGGGTCCCGCAGTGAGCCATCGGGCTGCTGCGCCTCCACCTCGGCGAGCAGCATGTCCAGCGCATCCGGCTCGGCCGTGAGCTGCTCGAGCCGCTGGACCCATGGCGCGAGCTCGGGGTCGTGGTCCGGCAGCCGGTAGACGCTGCGCTTCAGCTCGATGATACGCCAGAGCGCCAGCTCGTCGAAATGGTCCTCGGGACGGGTGCGCTCGAGGTGATGCAGCGCGGCGTCGCTCTCGCCCCGGTCGTACAGCATGTTGGCCAGGTAGATGCGCGCCTCGGCGAAATCCGGCTCGAGCGCCAGCGCGCGCCTGAGCCAGTAGAGGGCATCACCTTCGTTGCCGAGCCGGTGGGCTGCGTATCCGAGTGACGCCGCGGCATCGGGCGAATCGGGATGCACCTGATTGGCGAGCTCGAAGAAGCGATGCGCCGCGCCGGTCAGTCCCTCGCGGAAGAGCGAGCGACCCACCTGCATCATCAGGTCATGATCATCGGAAAAGCCGAGCTCGAGAATGCGCTCGAACGCCTTGATGGCGCCGGTGCGGTTGCCGAGGCGAAGCAGTGTCTCGCCCATGCCGGCGAGGCCGTCTTCGTGATCGGGATCGAGCGTGAGCGCCGCCTCGAAGGAGCGCCGGGCCCAGGCAAATTCCTCGCGTGCGAGGTAGGCATAGGCCAGCCCCACATGGAGCTCAACCGCATTGGGATAGAGTGTCACACCTTCGCGAAGCACCGCCAGTGCCTCGTCGTACCGTCCCTCGTTGTACAGCTGGTGGGCCTGCTCGTCGAATTCGTCGGAGCTGCGGAATGCTTCCGACATCGGCCGGGCCTCCGGGAGTGAGGGGATGATACGACAAGCTAAAGGCTGAAGGCGGAAAGCTGAAGGAGGGGGCTGTGAGCTGTGAGCGGCGAGCAAAGAGCTAAGAGCTATGAGCTATGAGCTAATGGCGAAAGGCTCACCGCGGACCTGGCTCTCAGCTTACAGCTTTCAGCTCTCAGCTCACAGCTCACAGCTCGAGCTCAGAGCTCACAGCTTTCAGCCCCCTTGACTCTCCATCCCGTCCTTCTAACTTACCGACCGGTCAGTTAATAAGGTGTTGCGTGATGGAACGAGAGCCCGAAACCAAAACCCCCTGCGACCGCGAGCCACGCTGGCAGCGGCGCCCGGAAGACCGCCCCGACGAGATCCTCGCCGCGGCGCTGCAGGTCTTCAGCGAGCAGGGCTACACCCGCGCGCGCCTGGACGACGTGGCCCAGCGCGCCGGCGTGAGCAAGGGCACCCTCTACTGCTACTTCGATTCGAAGGAAGCGCTGTTCCGCGCCACCGTCCGTCGCCACATCGTGCAGCGGCTGACCGATTTCCAGGCCAAGCACGATATCGGCGATGCCTCCCCGACCGACCTCGTCCGCAGCTTCATCGCCGCCATGTGGCGGACGCTCATGGATGACCGGCTGGTGGACATCTCGGGCCTGATGCACCGCGAGCTGTCCCATTTCCCCGAACTCGCGCGGTTCTATTCCGACGAGGTCATCCTCGCCACGCGCCGTACCCTCGACGACATCATCCGGCGCGGGGTGGAGCGCGGCGAGTTCCGCGCCGTCAGGCATGGCTTCGCCGCCCGGGGCATCCAGATGCTGGTGGTGCACGCCGCGCAGCTGCAGAGCTTCTTTGCCACCTACGACCCCGACGCGCTCAGCGACGCCCAGGTCCTGGAAGGCATCACCGATCTTCTTCTCAACGGGCTCCTCGCCCCTCCGGCAATGACCAATCAATGATTCGACGCACACTCGCAATTCTGCTTGTTGTGACGCTCGGCGCTTCACGCCTGGCGTCAGGCGTCCAGCGCCAGGCGTCCGACGCCCGACACCCGACGCTCGACACCATCCTTCCCGTCCCGCTCACCCTCGAGGCCGCCATGCAGATCGGCCGGGAGCGGGCCACGACCGCCACGCTTGCGCGCCTCAACGCCCGGGTCGCCAACGCCCGTGTGGGCGAGCGCCGGGCTGACCTGCTGCCGAGCATCAACGGTGGCGCGACCTACGGCCGGCAGACCATGAACCTCGATGAATTCGGGATCGCCGAGTTCACCGGGGTGACCGATCCCTTCAACATCTGGCGGCTGACACTGGCGGGCAGCCAGACCATTTTCGATCCCGCCGCCCTGACGCGCGTTGCCGCGGCCCGGGACAGCGCTGTCGCGGCCGGCCTCGACGCGCGCGCCGCCGGCAACCTGGCCGCGACGTCGGCGGGTGTCGCCTATCTCCGCTATGCCGCGGCGCTCGAGACCGTGCGCGCCCGCGAGGCGGACAGCACGATCGCCGCGTCGCTCTACCAGCAGTCACGGGATCTGCTCCAGGCGGGCGTCAGCGCCGCCATCGACGCGACCCGGAGCGAGGTAGCCTTTGCCGCCTCGCGCACTGACCTGGAGCTCGCCCGCAACCAGCGGGACCGGGCCCGGCTCGATCTGAGCCGCGCCCTGGCGATGCCGCCCACGGTGAACATCGTGCTTCCCGACTCCATTGGCAGTATCGCCGATGGCATCCCGACTGACGCCGATTCCGCCGTCGCCTATGCGATGGCGCATCGCGCGGAAGTCGCGGCGGAGCTGGCCCGCACCCGGTCCGTCGAGCGCTCGCTCACCGCCGTGCGACGGGAGCGGCTGCCGTCCCTTGGCGTGCAGGGCGCGGTGCAGGAAACCGGCCCCGCACTCGACCGGCTCTCCAACGTCTGGCACGTGGAGGTCGGGTTGAAGGTGCCGCTGCTCGATGGCTTCCGGCGCGAGCGGCGCATCGAGGAGCAATCGCTGCGGCTCGACGCGCAGCAGATCCGGGAAAGCGACCTGTATCGCCGGATTGCAACCGAAGTGCGCAGCTCGCTCCTCGACCTCTCGTCTGCCCACCAGCAGGTGACGCTCGCCGAGACCCGCCTGCGCCTGGCGGAAGACGAATTGGGCCAGGCACGCCAGCGATTTGCGGCGGGTGTGGCCGGCACGGTGGAGACCTCCAATGCCCAGGCCTCCGTTGTGGCCGCGCGCAACGGGCTGATCCAGGCGCACGCCGCCCTCGGCACGGCGGAAGTCGGCACCTTGCAGGCCGTGGGCCTGCTCAACAATGAACAATGAACATTCGACTGGAATCATCATGGCAACCGATGTCCTGAACGGCCCCGAGGTGCAGCGCGAACAGGCGTACGTGGTGGATGATGACGGGGCGGCGCGCCCGCGCCGCCGCTTCAATCCATGGCTGATCGCCGCGGTGATCGGCGCGCTGGTGCTGGCCTGGGGCGTGAAGCGCTATATCTATGGCCGGAATCACGAGTCCACCGACAACGCGCAGGTGGACGGACACATTACTCCCATCGCACCGAAGCTGTCCGCCTTCGTGGCTCGCGTGCTGGTGGACGACAACGCGCATGTGAAGGCTGGCGATACGCTGGTGGTGCTGGATGACCGGGACGTGCGAGTGCGGCTGGAGCAGGCCGAGGCCGATCTTGCCACGGCACGCGCCGCGGCCGGAACGCGCGGCGTGGGGCAGGCGGAAGCACAGCTGAGCTCCACCCGCGCCTCGGCGGCGAGCGCACAGGCCAATGTGGCCGCGGCAGAAGCAGCCGCCCGCAAGGCCGACGCTGACCTGGCACGCTACCAGGGGCTGGCCGAAAAGCAGATCATCTCGGCGCAGCAGCTGGACGCGGCGCGGGCCGCCGCCGAGGCAGCCCACGCCAACCTGGATGCGGCGCGCCGGCAGGCGTCAGCCGGTGGCAGCAATGTCACCGCGGCCGCAGCCAACGTCCGCGCGGCTGACGCCAAGCTGGCTGCGGCACAGACCGCCGTGGACAACGCCCGGCTTCAGCTCTCGTACACGGTCATCACTGCGCCGGCGAGTGGCGTGGTGGCGCGGCGCAGCGTCGAGCCGGGTGAACTGGTGCAGGTGGGCCAGCAGCTCATGGCGGTGGTGCCCGACAGCGGCGTCTGGGTGACGGCCAATCTCAAGGAAACCCAGCTGGAGCACGTGAGCCCGGGCGACTCTGCCGAGTTCTCGGTCGATGCCTATCCCGGCGTCACGTTCCATGGTGCGGTGCAGAGCCTGTCGCCGGCCACCGGGGCGCGATTTGCCCTGCTGCCACCCGACAACGCCACGGGGAACTTCACCAAGGTGGTGCAGCGGGTGCCGGTGCGCATCGCGGTCGACAATCCCTCGGCCGCCGAGCATCCGCTCCGGCCGGGCATGAGCGTCGAAGTCACGATCACGACGCACTGACGATGGCGACGCTGGCCCTGCCCGCCCGGCCCGCACCGAGGGACCGGGCGGAGGTCTTCCAATATCGGTATATCATCGCGTTCGCGGTGGTGCTGGCGAGCGTCCTCGAGCTGGTGGACACCAGCATCGTGAACGTGGCCATTCCCCAC
>DASSOW010000215.1:0-2791 GCA_035700175.1 Gemmatimonadales bacterium
AAAGACATTCATTCCCATCCTGAGCTTTCGATGCAGGAAACGCGGACAGCGGCGAAGGCGGCTGAGCGGTTACGAGACGCCGGCTTTGACGTGACTACCGGAGTGGGGAAGACCGGCGTCGTCGGGTTGCTGCGCAATGGCGACGGACCAATGGTCATGCTCCGCGCCGATATGGACGCGCTGCCGGTCAAGGAAGCCACCGGACTACCGTATGCCAGCACGGTGACAGAAAAAGACCACGAAGGGAGGACCGTGCCCGTCATGCACGCCTGTGGCCACGACATGCATGTGACGTGGCTGGTTGGCGCCGCGACCTTGCTCGCGCAGGGGCGAGATGCCTGGCATGGGACGCTGATGCCGGTCTTCCAGCCGGCGGAGGAGACGGCCGAGGGAGCCCAGGCCATGATCGACGACGGGCTCTTCACTCGATTTCCCAAACCCGACGTCATCCTCGGCCAACACGTCATGCCGGCGCCGGCTGGGCGTGTGGGTTCGCGAACGGGCGTCATCACGTCCGCCGCCGACAGCCTGGAGATTCGGTTCTTCGGGCGTGGGGCCCACGGGTCGATGCCGCAGGCGAGTATCGATCCAGTCATCATGGGCGCGGCGACAGCGATCCGCCTGCAGACGATCGTCTCCCGGGAGGTCGCGCCGAACGAGGCCGTCGTCGTCACCACTGGCTCGCTCCAGGCCGGCACGAAAGCGAACGTCATCCCGGACGAGGCCACGCTCCTGCTGAACATCCGGACCTACGATGAGGGCGTGCGCGAGCGGGTGCTGAATGCGATCACGCGAATCGCCGAAGCCGAAGCCGCGGCGTCCGGAGCGCCGAAGCCGCCGGAGATCACGCAGCTCGACCGCTATGCGCTGGTGCGAAACGACCCGGATGCGACCAGGCGCATCGGGGATGCGTTTCGCGGGCACTTCGCCGCGGACCGGGTGGATGAATCCGGGCCAGCGTCCGCTAGTGAAGATTTCGGGTCGTTCGGCACGGAATGGGGCGTTCCGTCAGTGTTCTGGTTTGTCGGCGGTACCGATCCCGACACGTACGCCAAAGCGAAGGTGGAGAACCGGCTCGGGGATATCCCTACCAACCATAGCCCATACTTTGCCCCTGTGATCCATCCTACGCTCGAGACGGGCGTGGAGACGTTAGTGGTGGCTGCCCAGACGTGGCTTTCCGCCTGAGGCGGCGCCGCCAATGCAGATGTGGGGACCCGGATGCAGACGCTGGTGCTGGTGCTTGACCTTGCCGGGACATTCGTCTTTGCGCTCAGCGGCGGCATGGCGGCCGTGACTCACCGCCTGGATCTGTTCGGGGTGCTGACGCTGTCGTTCGCGGCGGGGAACGCCGGTGGAATCACGCGAGACCTGATCATCGGGGCGACGCCGCCGGCGGCGATCGACGACTGGCGGTATGTCGGGATTTCGCTCGTTGCGGGATCACTTACCTTTGTGAGCGCCCCGTACATGAGCCGGTTGCACAGTTCGGTGCAGATCCTCGACGCCGGTGGGCTTGGCCTGTTTGCCGTGTCGGGCGCGACGAAGGCACTCAGCTATCACCTCGATCCGGTTCCGGCGATGCTGCTTGGCATGCTGACGGGCATTGGCGGCGGCATGTTGCGCGACGTACTCGTCGCGGAGATCCCCTCCGTCTTGCGCGAGAACCTCTATGCCATCGCCGCCCTCGCGGGGGCCGCGGTGGTCGTTGCCGGGCACGCGCTCGAGCTTCCGGCAACGCCGACGGCGCTCGTCGGCGCGGTGCTCTGCATCGGACTCCGCATCATTTCGCTGCAGCGCGGCTGGCAGCTCCCCAAGGCCCCGCTCTCGGCGCCATCCCGACCGGATGTTCCGCCGATCGACCACTCGGACACGCCCTGACGCAACGCCCGCGCTTCGACCGCTTGATCGTCATGGATGAACCAAAGCGGTGATCGGGACCCCGCGCTACATCACGGCCGGCGCGCTCTTCCCCTTGCCGATTCAAATCGACAACCACCATCGGCTCCTGTTTCCCGGTTATCGCAATTGATTGACACGAAATTGTGACACCGGGTTTCGCAGCGATACGTGATCCTCGCGTCTCCGCCGCTATCCTCAAAATTGGAGGTGGACGCGCGGGTGCGTGTCCCTCCGGAGGAGTACCGCGATGATTCGCAGAGCCGCCTTGACCTGGGTCGCCATGATCCCGGTGGCGATCCTCAACGGCACAATCCGGGAGGTCGCCCTCAAGCGGGTGCTGGACGACCAGCCCGCGCGGCAGCTGAGCGTCGCGACCGCGTCGGTCGCTTTCCTGGTCCTGGTCTACCTGATCATGCGCGAGTACGTGGTTGACGAGACTGACCAGCGCCTGCTCGTGCTTGGCCTGACCTGGCTGGCCGCAACGATCATGTTCGAGTTCGGCTTCGGCCATTTCGTCGACGGCAAGAGCTGGGGCGAGCTTGTCCACGACTACAACATCGTTGCCGGACGGCTTTGGCCGGTCTTCCTCGCCATCGAAGCGCTCGCGCCGCTGTTGATTAAGCGATTTGTCATGCACCAGGGCATCGGTATTGGGGGAGGGCAGCGGCCGCAGGGTCCGCGCCCGCAAGGAGCGGTGTGATGTTGACAGCGAGGGCCGCACGGTCGGCGGTCAGGAGAGCAATGGCTCCCGTCGAGGGGCGGATCATGGTCGGGGCGCAGCAAATGGTGGACGCCTGGTTTCAGGCGAGCAACCGCGGGCCCTTCGCGCGGGCGGTGGCCCGGGCGGTTGAGCAACAGTGGCCGGGAATCGCAGCCGATGATCCCCGCC
>DASSOW010000216.1:0-26759 GCA_035700175.1 Gemmatimonadales bacterium
TGGTCGTGAATTGAGGAAGGTCGGAGAGCTTCACGAGGCCTCATTAGTGACGCCTAATCAGTATTCGACAGCAAGTCGGCAACGTTTCCATCTTACGCCGCGCAGCCGAATCCGGAAAGACAGCCTGTGCGCGATGTATCCGATCTCCGCACCGCGGAAGGCGCAGGCAACCTTCCAGTGGCCGGCAGCAATCTCCCGTACCACCAACCCTAACCCCTTGTCACCCCACACGTTCGCCTTGCAGCGAGCGCGTGTTAGACTGCGGGCAACGGTTGGCACCGTGCGGAACACGCCGAACGCCGAACGCCGAACGCCTGACGCCCAACACCCCATGCCCCATGCCCTACGCCTCACGCCCCACACCTCACGCCCTAAACCCTAAACCCTAAACCCTAAACCCTAAGCCCCACGCCCCAACTACATTCCCATGGCGGCCCTCTCCCACGGCCGCCAGGGAGTTCTCATGACCGGTGTCTCAACCCACGATATCTTCGGCGACGCCGACGGCGCCCAGGCCGCCACCGCCGGTTCCTACGGCCAGCAGCCCGACGGCTTTCGCCTCCCCGACCAGACCCAACTGGGCCACGTGGTCCTCCAGGTCGCCGACCTCGACCGCTCGCTCGCCTGGTACCAGCGCACCCTGGGCCTCGCGCCCCTGAGCCGGGACGGCCGCCGAGCCCTGCTCGGCACCCACGACGACTCGCGTCCGCTGGTCGAACTGGTCGAGCAGCGCGGCGCCGCACCCGCACCGCATCGCGGCCGCCTCGGCCTCTACCATTTCGCCATCCTGCTGCCCGAACGCGCCGCCCTCGGCCGCTTTGTCCGACACCTCAGCGACATCAACGCCCGCGTCGGCGCCGCCGATCACCTCGTGAGTGAAGCGCTCTACCTCCAGGACCCCGACAACCTCGGCATCGAGGTCTACGCCGACCGGCCGCGCGACACCTGGCGCCGGCTCGGACGCGAGCTGCTGATGGCCAGCGATCCACTGGACGTGCCCGGCCTCCTCGAAGCCGCCGGCAACAGCCGATGGCAAGGGATGCCTGCGGGCACCACGATGGGACACGTGCATCTTCACGTGGGCGACCTGGCCCAGGCGTCGGCATTCTACTCCGACGCGCTCGGGCTTGATCGCATGGTGTGGGAATACCCTGGCGCACTCTTCCTCGCCGCCGGCGGCTACCATCACCATCTTGGCACCAACACCTGGGCCGGCCGAGGCGCGAGCCCCCCGTCGACGGATGACGCGCAACTGCTGGAATGGAATGTCGAATTGCCCGGCGCCGACGCCGTCGACGCCTCGGCGGAGAGTCTCGATCGCGCAGGGCATGCAGTGCAGTGGGACGACCAACAATCACGGTCCGGCTACGTGGCGCGCGATCCCTGGGGCACGCCGCTCCGTGTGCGCGCACGCACCGGTGCCACCACATAGCAGGTTTTGCGCAGGAGGATCAAATGCAGCAGCGCAGCGATAACACCGACAATGACGACCTCGAGCGCGTCTCTGAGGAAGTAGCAGGACGCCTGGCGACCCTTGGCATCGAGCTTAGCGGGCGCGAGACGCCGGAGGAGCTCAGCCGGATCTCCGACGCCGTGGAGCGCTTCGAAGCGGCGGTGCAGTCACGCGGCGGCGACCTGATGATGGACGAACCCCCGCCCGGCTCCCCGCCCCAGCCCGACGATCCCCACTTCGCCCTGCCCAGCCGGAGCACCGACGAAAGCGTGGCCAGCTACCTCGCCCGGCTCGAGCGGGTGACGGAGGAGGTGTTGAGGCATCGAGCTGAGAGCTGAGAGCTGTGAGCTGTGAGCTATGAGCTATGAGCTGTGAGCTATGAGCTGTGAGCTGTGAGTGGAAAGGGTCCGTCACGCGCGATGTCGGTACTGAGGTGCGCGGCTCCGTTGCTTAGGATGCAGGGCAGGAGGAGCTGATGCCGAACTACAAGTCGCTGCAGGTGACGACGCACGCACTGGACATCGTGGAGGACGTATATGACGCCACCTGCGGCTTTCCGTCGGATGAGCGCTATGGACTTTCAAGCCAGATGCGACGGGCGGCAGTGTCAATCGGGGCGAATATTGCGGAGGGCGCCGGGCGTGGAGGAGATCGAGAATTCGCTCGATTCCTCCGAATCGCGCGCGGCTCGGTTCATGAACTGGAATTCGAAGTGCTCACCGGTCTCAAGCTGGGAATCCTCAGCAAGGACATCGCGGACGAGCTGCAGGCCAGCCTTGAGGAACAAAGCCGTATGCTCAGCGGATTGATTCGCAAGCTCTCGTCCAGCTCGTAGCTCACAGCTCACAGCTCATAGCTCACAGCTCATAGCTCACAGCTCACAGCGCGCAGCTCAGCGCTCAAGGCACGCCACCTCCCACACGTGCCCATCCGGATCCTGGAAATACCCTGAATACCCGCCCCAGAACGCCTTTGCCGCCGGCTTGACGATCGTGGCACCGGCGGCCGCCGCCTGCGCCATCACGGCGTCCACCTCTTCCCTGCTGCCGACATTGTGGCCGATGCTGAACTCCGTGGCACTGCGCGATGAGAGCGCGAGTCCCGTGTCATGCGCCAGACTCTTCCTCGGCCAGACCGCCAGCTTGAGGCCGGGCTGCAATTCAAAGAACGCCACCGCGCCGTGCTCGAATTCGGTGCCAACGATGCCCTTGGTGGGCAGGCCAAGCCCGTCACGATAAAAGCGCAGCGCGCGATCGAGGTCGTCGACGGCCAGGGTGAGGAGGGTGATGTGGGGATGCATGAGATTTAGGGCTTAGGGCTTGGGGCTTGGGGCTCGGGGGTCGCGAGTCACGGGTCACGGGTCACGCGCCTTCTCACGCCCCATGCCTCATGCCCCACGCCCAAAAAATTCTCTCCTCAGCTTCCGATTCAGCCACCGCAACTTCACCGCATCGCGCAGCACGCGACCGGGGCGACGGAGCGCCTTGGAACTCAGGAAGTAAGTATGGAGAAGGCTGGGAGCCGTACTGTGCGACACGGGATGCGCCACCCGATAAATCGCGCCACGAAAGGGCAGCGTCTCAAGCGGGGTCCCGGCATCGGCCAGGATACCGGCGATGCGAAGGTGACTGCCGAGCGTCGCCTTGATCCAGTCGCAGTCAGCATGCTCGAAGCATTGCGGCAGGCCATACAGGTCCGAGCGGATCATGAGCGATGTCCCGCAGAGCCGGTTGAATTCATTGTACTGCAGGAGGAGCCGGCCGCCGTCGTTCCATATATAGCCCCGACTGACGACCCAGCCGTTGGCATCCGGATGCCTCGCGGCGTGCTCAACCAGCCGAGCGCTCACGAAGTCGTCATCATCCACGATCATGAAGAAGCGGCTGTCCCGCGCGCGCAGCATGCCCTTGAGCACTCGGCGCCCCTTGTCAAACCGGAACGCCTCGAGGAAAGCGTCCAGGTCCGCCCCGCGTCGCTCGTGCATCTCGTTCGGGGGAAAGGTGACCCACTCGACCTCGAACCCAGGCGGCAGCTCGGGCAGGTCGGCCTCTTCGTTGGCCACGATGATGGCGCGCCAGTCGTCGCGAGTCTGGTTGGCGATCGATGCCATCGTCTGCGTGAGGTTGGCCTTGAGCGCGGCCCAGTCGCGGGCGTTGTCCTGGTGGCGAACCGGAATGACAAAGGTGACGAGTGGCGTCATGCACCAGCCCGCTGGTTCGCCTGCTCGCGCGCCCACGCGATGCCGTCGTCCAGCGATGTCGCGAGGTACGATAGCCCGGTGCCGCCGGTGAACGCGCTCATGGAGTTCCGCACCTTGCCGTAGCTGTTGTCGAGCACCGCATGGGGCCGCCCCAGCAGCAGTGAGACAATATGCACGTGCAGCCGGTCGGTGACGATGGCCCGCCCGCGCGACAGCTGCCGAACCCCGCGCCGGACGCGCTGCCGCGCTGCCGCGTCGAGCATCCGGAGTCGCCGCCTCCCCGGCTCGAACGCAAGCAGCGCCGACGCCGCCCCGCGCAGCTTGGCAACCCTGACCGGCATCCTCGGCTCGGTAATCCAGTCCTCGATGGGGACCTCGGTCCACGCCGACCGATCGGCCCGCCCCGCCATCTTCTCCTGGTCGTTCCGCAGCATCGCCAGCACCGGGAACCGGGCCGGGTCAGGCTCGAGCGCGCCAAGGTAGCAGGCCACGTCGGGACAGAGGCGCACTTCGCAGTCGAAATGCCGCTCGGCGAAGTGCTGTGATGCCTCGTCCCGCACCAGCAGGACAAAGTGCCTGTGGCGGCCGATGATCCGCGCCGTCACCTCGGCGCGCGCCGGCGACTTGTAATGAATGGACTGGGGAAACTGGATTACCTGGCGGTTGGGACACTGCTCCAGCACCCGTTCCCGGAAGTCCTGGTGGGCAATCCAGAGGTCGCCAAAATTCCCGCCACCCTGCAGGAAGATGGGGCCCTCCGGCATGACCCGGTCAAGCTCGCGCACCGAGAAGTCGTCGATCCGTGAGACGTAGGCGGGCGGCTTGCCGTGGTGGTCGCGCAGGTAGGCCATCTCTCCCAGCCAGATGGCCGAGTCACCGACATTGCGGTAATCGGGAAAATCGAGGATCGCCAGCGGCGCCTCAGCCGGGACGAGATCCCCGAGGCAGGCATGGATCTGGTCCCTCAGGCCAGCCAGCAGCGCGGTCCTGGATTTCGGCATCAGGGAGCCAAGGGTCGAGGGTCAAGAGTCGAGGGCACCCAAACTTATCCCGTCCTCCTGCCGGCGAAAGCACCCCCCCGAGGGACACTCCGGCCTGGCTCTTTCACGCGAGAGGCGATTAATGCCGGCCCTCACACCCCCCCGCCAATCTGCTCCAGCGCTCGCTGCGAGTCCCGGATCTGGTTGTAGACCTGCCGGGCGTCATCAATCATCTCGAAGCTCGGCGGCAGATAGCGGCCGGTGCCGGGCCATCCCACGTTGGCCCACATCGCATAGCGTGGGTCGGTGGCGCCAAGGGAAATCGTTCCACTCCGGTCGCCGCGCTCCTTGAGCGACAGGTCGCTCAAGTTCCGGAGCGAGAGGCTCTTCACCCCCTTGGATGTCCGGATGATTGCTCGCTGGTTCGTGAGTCCGTAGTACGTGCGGCTCCGCTGCCAGGCGTCATAGAAGAAGCGCCCGAAGATGATGTAGATCCCGACCAGGACGAACGGGATCCCCCAGAGCGCAAAGAAGCCCGGGCCGCCCTGCTTCAGGACACTCCACTCCCAGAAGAAGGCAAACCCGCCCCACATGAGACTGAACGGAATCATCAATGCATCGTTCGACCGAAGCCGCAGGCCCTGCCTTGGCCGGCCGCTCCAGAGGAGCCGTTCACCGGCGGACAGTTCCTGCTGGAGTTCACGCTGGGCGCTGTGGTCCATGAGAGTCGTGGTTCGAGGGTCGAGGGTTCCTTCGCTGCGCTCAGGACAAGCTCCGGGTCGAGCGTCCAGGTCTAGCGCTTAATCAGCAGCCCGCACCGCGCCAGCCGGTAGAACAGGTTGAGGTCCGCCAGTTCATTCTCCCTAAGCTCCAGTCGCAGCGAATCAAATCGGACCTCAGCCCTCCCGGCTCGGGCAACCGAGGCCAGTGACGCCGGCGTCAGTCGCAGGACGACCGGCAGTACGGGCGACACGATCCTGCCCTCCTCCCTGGGTAGCTTGGGAACGCCCAGGTCGAGTGTCAGCGAGTCGTCGAGCAGCAGGACGAGATGCTCGGCGGCGGTCGCCCCGGCGAGCGTCGCGGGGAGGTTGAGCATCAGGCTCGCCGCCGGGGCGGGCTGCGGATCGGTTCCTGGATATTCTGCCAGCGCGTGGACCCTTGGCTTGAGGCCCCGCACCGCGCCGCTCAGCGCTGTGACTCCAGGGGACCTGGACGAGCGCGCGGCCCGCACGACCGCGCGACGCTGCGCCTTGGTAATCGGGCCCACGAGACTGTCGGCCGCCGGACAGCTTGCCGCCTTCATGGTCCGGAATTCGGGGTCTTGCGCCCGCAACGGTGCTCCACGCACCACAAGGCCGGTGAGCAGCAGGAGACTTGCCTTGCGAATCATCAGCTCTCCTCCAGGATGGTACGCGACATCATCGCAGTCTGACCCAGAGCCCCGGGATCAGCAGCGTCGTCATCGGCTCACGTGATATTGGCTCCCGGTGCAGCTCGACGCCGACGCGTAGAGGAGTGCGCTGGCTTGGCGGCATTGGCAGAATCACCAGCGATCCACGTGCGAGCAGCCACCGCATGCCGCGTCTGCCATCGGGCAGCGTGATGAATGGCTCAGTGTTCACAGCTTAGCGCGGGGAGTGGCGGAGGGCAATGTTGCGCTGTGCGCTGTGCGCTGTGCGCTATGCGCTATGCGCTATGCGCCGTGCGCCGTGCGCCAGGCGCCAGGCGCCAGGCGCCGCGCGCTCAGCGCCGCGCGCT
The DNA here is from genome assembly GCA_035700175.1 of Gemmatimonadales bacterium. Lineage (GTDB taxonomy): Bacteria > Gemmatimonadota > Gemmatimonadetes > Gemmatimonadales > GWC2-71-9 > CAMLHP01. The sequence continues at coordinate 6,392 of DASSOW010000216.1, forward strand.
GTCATTGCGAGCACGCCCATCGGGCGTGCGAAGCAACCTTGCAGCCTGGAAGTGATCTCTTGGCCGAGCTCCGCCAGCTTCTGGGCTGGTGCGCTCGACACCGGCAGGACCGGCGGATGTCGCGAGCTGCTCGACTCTCGACTCTCGACCCTCAGCTTGCGCGGACTCCGTCGACCATATATCTTAGCGCTAAGATAAATCACCTTGAAGGAACTCATGGCTCTCGAACTCCGCGGTCTCCACCACGTGACCGCCATCTCGGCGCAGATCCGCAATAACCACCACTTCTACACCCGCACTCTTGGCATGCGGCTGGTCAAGCGCAGCGTCAACCAGGACGACGTCGGTGCCTGGCACCTCTTCTACGCCGACGCCAAGGGGACGCCCGGCACCGACCTCACCTTCTTCGACTGGGCCATGGCGCCCGAGCGGCGTGGGTCGCGCTCCATCAGCCGGACGGGGCTGCGCGTGGCGGGGAGGGAGTCACTCGAGTGGTGGGCTCAGCACCTGACGGAGCTCGGCATGCGGCCGGGTGCTGTCACGGAACGCGATGGCAGGTTGACGGTGGATCTCGATGATCCCGAGGGCCAGCGCCTGGCCCTGATCAATGACTCGGGTGAAGGCGACGCCTTTCCCTGGGACCGGAGCCCCGTGCCTGCTGAGCACCAGATCCGCGGACTCGGCCCGATCCAGCTGAGCGTGCCCACGCTCGCCCCAACTGACGCCCTGCTGCAGCGGGTGCTGGGCATGCGTCCGGTCCGACACTATCCGCACCCGGAGCATGGAGCGCACACGGTGCACGTGTACGAGATGGGGCCCGGCGGAGCCGGGGCTGAAGTGCATGTCGCCGAACAGCCCGACCTGCCGGCCGTACGCCAGGGCGCAGGAGGAGTGCACCATGTCGCGTTCCGCTCGCGCGACGAGGACTACGACGCCTGGGCAGATCAGCTCAATACGCTGGGCGTGCCGAACAGCGGCAAGGTGGACCGGTACTGGTTCCGCAGTCTCTACTTCCGTGAGCCCAACGGCATTCTCTTCGAGATTGCAACCGAGGGGCCCGGCTTCGGCGTGGACGAAGAGATGGAAACTCTGGGCGAGCACATCGTCCTGGCGCCGTTTCTCGAGTCGCGCCGGGAGGAGATCATCGGGAACTTGAAGCCGATTGATTGAAGCGCTGAGCGCTAAGCGCTAAGCGCTCAGCGCGAACCGTCCACCTTGCGCCCTACTGGCGGCCAGATCACTATGCGACGCATGACGGAGCGCGCGGGACGGTGCGTCCAGCGCACCATCATGAACCTTGACCATCACGAACGGATGCGTGTGTCACGCGGTCCGTTCAGGAGAACATATGCCCGACTCCGCTGCATCCGCTTCCCCGAAAATCCTCCAGCCCGGTACCGAAGCGCCTGACTTCACCCTGCATTGCACGCCCGACCAGGCCCTCTCGCTGGCGGAGTACAAGGGCAAGACCATAATCCTGGCCTTTTACCCCGCGGACTTCAGCCCCGTCTGTGGCGACCAGATGTCGCTCTACAACGAACTCATCTCCGAGTTCAAGGACCGCGATGCCCGCATTCTCGGCATCTCGGTGGATGGTGTCTGGTGTCATGCGGCCTTTGCCAAGGAACGCAACATTCACTTTCCCCTGCTCAGCGACTTCGAGCCCAAGGGCGAGGTGGCACGGAGCTTTGGCGCGTATCGCGATGAAGAAGGTGTATGCGAGCGCGCACTCTTCGTGATCGACGGGGACGGAATCATCCGCTGGAGCTACCTGTCGCCCATCGGGGAGAATCCGGGGGCAGACGGCATCCTGGAGGCGCTGGATTCGCTTGAAGCGAAGCACGCATGAGCCCGCGCCTCGTCACGCCGGTGAATGACGCGGATCACGTGGCCGGCAGCGCTCACGCGCCGATAACGCTGGTTGAGTATGGCGATTTCGAGTGCCCCCACTGCGGGCGCGCGCATCCGATCCTGCAGCAGCTCCAGGAGCAGATGGGTGCGGACTTGCGGCTGGTGTTCCGGCATTTCCCGGTCCGGGAATCTCATCCCCACGCCGAACATGCCGCGGAGTCGGCCGAATCCGCCGCCAATCAGGGAGAGTTCTGGGCCATGCACGACCAGATCTTCGAGCACCAGGATGCGCTCGAGGACGAGGACCTGCTCGACTACGCGGCGGCCATCGGACTCAACCGGGATACCGTCGCCGAGGATCTGGACGCCGGAACGTTTGCCGCGAAAGTCCGCGAGGATTTCATGGATGGCGTGCGAAGTGGCGTCAACGGCACGCCCACGTTCTTCGTGAATGGCCTGCGCTATGACGGCGACTGGGAGGATCCCTCAGTCTTCGAGCAGGGACTGCGGGCGGTGGCAGGGCGGAGCAGGGGCGGCGCGTGACGCCAGTCTCGGGCCTGCACCATGTGTCGGCCATTGCCAGTGACCCTCAGCGCACGCTTGACTTCTACATCGGCGTGCTTGGCCTCCGGCTGGTCAAGCGCACCGTCAACTTCGACGATCCCCAGACATACCATTTCTACTTCGGTGACACACTGGGGCGGCCGGGCTCACTCCTTACACTCTTCCCCTGGCCAGGTGCCAACCGTGGCCGGCATGGCTCGGGACAGATTGCAGTGACGTCCCTGAGCGTCATGCCGTCGGCACTCGGCTTCTGGATCGAGCGGCTCCTGCGCCACGGAATCCGCTATGAGGGTCCATCGAAGCGGCGGATGGATGGCGCCGTCGAGAAATTCCTGTCATTTGCCGATCCAGATGGGCTCATGCTCGAACTGGTGGGCCACCCGGCCGCCGCCGACGCTGCGCCGTGGGACGGCGCGCCTGAGATCCCGGCCGAGCATGCTATTCGTGGCCTGCATTCGGTGACGCTCTGGGTCAAGGAGGGCCAGGCCACGGAGCAGGTAGTCACCGGCGTGCTGGGCTTTCGTGAGCTGGCCGAGGACACCAGCACCAAGCGCTACGGAGTGGGCGACGCGCGGCCTGGGCAACTGCTCAACCTGCGCAGCATCGGCGGATTCGGTGAGGCGAGGGGCGGCGCGGGGACCGTGCATCACGTGGCGTTCGGTGTCAAGGATGACGGCGAGCAGATCGAGCTGCGCGAGAAGGTGCTTTCAGGCGGCCTCCAACCCACCGCTGTGCTCGACCGGAAGTACTTCCGCTCGGTCTACTTCCGGGAGCCCGGCGGGGTGCTCTTCGAGCTCGCTACCCTTGGGCCGGGGTTTGAAGTGGATGAATCCTTCGATCGGCTTGGGAGCCAGCTCACGCTACCCGGCTCGCTGGAGCCGGAACGCGCCACCATCGAGGCAAACCTGCCGCCCATTCACCTGCCATCCAGCTCGCGAGGCATTTCCGTGTTCGAGCAGACCACCGGCCCCGAGGACGTGAGCGCCGACGCGCTCGGCTTTATCCACAAGTACGCGCCGCCAACGGCGGGCGCCTCACTTGCGGGGGGCACCACGCTCCTGCTGCTGCACGGCACTGGTGGCGATGAGAATGACCTCATGCCGCTGGGACGGGAGCTCCTGCCCGGTGCCGGCTTGCTCGGCGTGCGCGGCAACGTCTCTGAGCGGGGCGCCGCGCGCTTCTTCCGTCGCATTGCCGAGGGCGTGTTCGACCAGGAAGATCTCACCCGCCGCACGGCGGAGCTGGCCGACTTCATCCAGTCGGCAAGCCGGGTCTATCATCTCGATCGCGACCGCATCATCGCGGTCGGCTTCTCCAACGGCGCCAACATTGCCGCCAGCCTGCTCCTGCGCGAAGCCAACGTGCTGCGGCGGGCCATTCTCTTCAGTCCCATGATGCCCTTCGAGCCCGAGCGCCTGCCGGTGCTGGAGGGCACCGCGGTGTTCATCGGAGCGGGGCGCAACGATCCCATCGTGCCGACGGGGCAGGTGACACAGCTCTCCGATACGCTCGAACAGGCCGGGGCACGGGTCACGCTGCACTGGGAACCGGGCGGGCACACCATCGCGCGGAAGGCAGTCGAGGCCGCCGCAGCATGGATCGCGTCGTGAGTGCGCCCGTGGCCGGCGCGGCCGGGGGCGTGCACGACGAGGACGGCGGACGCTGGGTCACCGCCCGCATCGGAGTCAATGGCTTCCGCACCGAAATCGAGGCGCGATCCCACGGCCTCGTGGCCGATGAACCGACGGCGCTCGGCGGCACGGATCGGGGCCCGACGCCCTACGAACTGCTGCTCGCCGCCCTGGGCAGCTGCATGGTGATGACGCTGCGCATGTACGCCGATCGCAAGGGCTGGCCGCTGGAAGGGGTTGAGGTGCGGCTTCGCACAACGCAGTCGCACGAAGCCGACTGCGTGCAATGCGAGGAAAATGAGGTTGGCATCACGACGGTAGAGCGCCAACTCGAGCTGCTTGGACAGCTCACCGATGCCCAGCGTGAGCGCTTGCTTGAGATCGCCGACCGGTGCCCGGTGAAGCAGACGCTGGAGCGAGGGGTAGGGATTAGGGATTAGGGATTAGGGGTTAGGGGTTAGGGGTTAGGGTTGAAGTTGGAGCTCCTCCGTGCAACCTATTTCCCAGACCCCTATTCCCTGGCCCCTATTCCCTAACCCCTACTCCCTAGCCCCTATAAAGATCCTCCCTCGTCCTCGGCACCTCCACCACGCCCCGTGCATCGGGCCGAGCCAGGAGCGCCTGGGCCAGGCCCATGCGGCCCGCCGCGAACTGGCGCGCCGAGTTGGCCATGTAGATTCGCCAGGTGCGATACGTCTCAGGGCTGGTGAGACCGATGGCTTCCTCCCGAGCCGCTTCGAGCCGCTGCACCCAGTGCCGGAGTGTCAGGGCGTAGTGCTCCCGCAGCGACTCCACATCCCGGGTCTCGAAGCCCTGTGCCTCGGCGATCTCGAGCATCGGCCCAAGGATCGGCAGCTGGCCGTCGGGGAATACATGCCGGTCGGTGAAGCGTCCCTCACGCCAGAGAAACTTCCGCAGGCTCCGCCGTCGCCCGCCCCTCGGGTCCTGTCCGCTCACGATGCAGTGATTGAGGAACAGGCCGCCCGGTCGTAAGGCGCTCCACGCCGCCGCGAAATAGCCGGGCAGCCGAGCGTGGCCCACGTGCTCGCACATGCCCACGCTGACCACCCGGTCGAATGGTTCGAGCCCGTCGAGCGCGCGATAATCCCGCACCTCGACGGCGCAGCGGTCGTCCAGGCCCGACGAGTGGATGTGCTCCCGTGCCCAGGACGCCTGCGAAGGGCTCAGCGTGATTCCGAGTGCGTGCACGCCGTACTCGCACGCTGCGTGCATGATGAGGCCGCCCCAGCCGCAGCCGATGTCCAGCAGCCGGTCGCCACGCTGCAGCCGAAGCTTGCGGCAGATGTGATCGAGCTTGGCCCGCTGTGCCTCGGCCAGCGATTCGGTGCCGGTGGGGAAGTAGGCACAGGAATACACCATGGCCGGATCGAGCCACAGCGCGTAGAAGTCATTGCCCACGTCATAGTGCGACTGAATGGCACGGGCGTCCCGGGCCATGCTGTGGCGCTGGCCGGTGCGGCCCTCAGCTCGCTCCCTGATGCGTGAGCGGCGCCCGGGATTGGGAAGCCGCAGCAGCAGGCGCATGGCGCGGGTGGCAAAGCGGGGCGAGCCGAACCTGTCACGGAGCAGCTCACCCAGGCGGCTCGCGGCCTCGAGATTCCCCTCGACCTCGAACTCGCCGCCAACGTACGCCTCGCCGAGCCGGAGCTGCGACGGTGGTACCAGCATGGCGCGCAGCGAAGCGGGGCGCGAGAGGACAAGGACGAACTCGGGGGATCGCCGGGAGGGTTGGTCGGTGATGCCGCTGTCCCAGAAACGAACGGCAAAGGTGCGTGCCTCTACCGGTCCGAAGAGATGAGCCAGGGCGCCCCGGTTTCGTGTGACCGGATCGTCCGCGGTTCGATGTGGGAGTGGGATCTCGCTCGGTCTGGTGGGCGGGGCGTCAGGTCGGACAGGCTGCGGTACAACGGTGCTCATGGTGGCCTCCAGGGCGGGCAACAGCCGGGCCCCGCCGCGATGCATGCATTACTCAGCCTCGCATCGTTTGGCCGATCGCGCAAGCGCGCTCATCGGGCGTGTTCTCCATCACTACCAGCCCGCCGCCGTCGGTGCATCATGTCGCAGGCACCAGATCAGGTACCGCTTTTTCAGCCGGAGGACTCATGGCAGTCAAGAAAGCCCAGCGCGCCGCCAGGAAAGGGCGCGTCATTCAGGATAAAGTGCGCGGCAAGGAGTCGAAGCGTGGGGCGACATCGAAGGCGCCCAGGGAATCGAAGGGCGCGGCCCAGACGGCGCCGCGCGCGCAGCCGGCGCCGCCGCAGCCGCGCCAGCACCAGGACAAGCCGGGGCAGGAGTCGCAACTCAAGCCGCGGCCCCGCTACTCGGCGCCGGCCTATCGTGGGTCAGGGAAACTGGAGGGGAAGGTCGCCATCATCACCGGCGGCGATTCCGGCATCGGGCGAGCCGTGGCAGTGCTCTTTGCCCGTGAGGGCGCCGATGTGGCGATCGTCTACCTGACCGAGCATGGCGACGCAGCGGAGACCAGGACCGCCGTCGAGCACGAGGGACGCGAGGCGCTGCTGATTTCCGGCGACGTCGCCGACCCGGCGTTCTGCCGGTCGGCCGTGAAGCAGGCACTCGATCGGTTTGGCCAGGTGGACATCCTGGTCAACAACGCCGCCTTCCAGCAGCACGTGACGTCGTTCGAGGACCTGACCGAGGAGCAGTGGGACCACACCTTCCGGACCAATATCTACGGCTACTTCTACATGGCCAAGGCGGTCGTTCCCCACCTGGGCGACGGTGGTGTCATCATCAACACCGGCTCCGTCACGGCGTTTGACGGCAGCCCCGGCCTGCTGGATTACTCCGCCACCAAGGGCGCCATCCACACCTTCACGCGGTCGCTCTCGGAGATGCTGCTGAAGCAGGGGATCCGGGTCAACGCCGTGGCGCCGGGCCCGGTCTGGACTCCGCTCAATCCCTCCGATGCGCCAGCGGAGAAGGTGGCGGAATTCGGGAAGTCGGTGGCGATGGGCCGGCCGGCGCAGCCGGAGGAGCTGGCCCCGGCCTACGTCTTTCTCGCCGCGCCATCCTGCTCCAGCTACATCACGGGCGAGGTGATCAAGGTGGTGGGGGGATATTCGTAAGACGGACAGGGCGGACGAGGCGGACAAGACGGACGGGACCCGCTGCCAGAAGCTGGCAGCCAGCGACCACCTGCCCGTCCTGTCCGCCCTGTCCGCCCCGTCCGCCCCGTCCGCCCTGTCCGTCCCGACTAGACTCCTTTTTCCGCCAGCAGCTGCATGAATTCCGCGGGGGAGGAGACTTCGCCCAGCCGCAGAGGGACGTCGGGCTCCTTGACCAGCTGGGCGATGCGACCGAGGACGGGCAGGTAGTCGTTGGAGATCTCGATGGGTGGCGCGACCAGCAGGAAGATGTTGAAGACCGGTTGGTTGTCCACGGCGTCGAAGTCGATCCCGGCGGGCTGGCGGCCGAAGACGATCCGCAGCTGGTCCACCACGCCGGTGCGGCAGTGGGGAATCGCCACGCCCCGGCCGATGCCGGTCGAGCCCAGGTGCTCTCGCCGCTGCAGCACCCGCAGCACGAAGGATTCATCCGGCGGCGCCAGGCCCAGGCTGCCAACCAGCGTCGCGAGCACCTCATCCTTGCTGGCGGCGTCGAGGTGCAGGTGGATGTCGGATTCGCGGACGAAATCACTGAGGACCATGACGACTGGTCTCCGGTCGAGGTGGCGAGGTGAAGCGGGAAGTATGAAACGGTAGGGAGATAGAGGGAAGTGGTCCGCTTCAATTCCGCAGCGCGTCGCTGAGAGGGGGATCCAGGCCGTACAGATCATCGAAGTAGGCCACCGCTCCGTCCGGACGCGCCACGGCGGTGGTGTAGAGGATGAACACAGGAATCGGTTGCCGCAGGGTGACGCGCCGGGTGGCCGGCCCCTGCAGCGCGGCCCGGACCCGCTCGGGGGTCCAGCCGGGTTCCCCTGCCATCACCCACTGCGCCAGCGAAGCGGCCTCTTCCACCCTGATGCACCCGTGGCTGAAGTCACGCCGATCCCGCTCGAACAGCGTCCGCTCTGGCGTGTCGTGCGCGTAGACGCTCGCCGCATTGGGGAAGAGAAATTTCACGACGCCGAGCGCGTTCGCGCGCGAGGGCCGCTGCCGGACGTTGAGCGAGCCGTCTGCCAGCCTCTTCAGCAGCTCCGGCGTAGCGCGGTCGCCCACCACCTCATCGCGGCGGTTCACGATCTCCATGCGCCGGGTCCGGAGATAATCGGGGTTGCGCCGCAGGGACGGCAGCACCTCCTTGAGCAGGATGCTTCGCGGCACGTTCCACCAGGGCCAGAACTCCACCATCGTCATCTCGTCGAACAGCAGCGGCGTCGGGTTTCGCTCGGCGGTGCCGACTACAACCCTCGAGCGAAGCTCCGGCCGGGGGCTGCTGTCCGGGTTGTCGAATGCCAGCAGTTCGAAGGACGGGACGTTCACGATGATCATGCGGCCCCGAACGTTCCTTGGCGCCCAGCGCAGCCGCTCGAGTGCCAGCGTGAGGCGCTCGACCCGCCGCGCGCCCTCGCCATCGCCGGGCGCAAGAAGCAGCGCGGCCCGCTCGCGGGCGAGCGCCGCCTGAAGCAGCCGGTACTGGCGGAACGGCGGCGTCATGACTTGCGCCAGCCGGGCGAGCGTATCCGACGCGGCGGCGGCCGCCACGGCCAGCGCGAGGTCTGGGGCCGAGGTGTCGCGAGGGAGGAAGACGGGCCGAGCGCGCCCCTGTCGCAGGTCCTGCAGGAAGCGCAGGATGCCGCGACTCACCGTCAGCTCCAGCTCGACGCGCACAGTGTCGCTTGGCCCTGAGGATACCTTGGCCAGCAGGCCATTCAGCCGGGGCAGCGCATACGCGCTGGAGTCGAGTCCGTGATCGGTGCTGTGGCGCAGCAGAGCCAACACCTCTCGTCCGGCCTGGTTGAGGCCGCCTTCCGAGTCCAGCCAGAGCGGGGAGAATTGTCGCAGCTGGTACAGCCGGACGAGATCGGGATCGCTGACAGTCGAGATCTGATCCGCGAGCAGCCGAGGCATTGCCTCCTGGGCCGAGGCGACGCATGGCATCGTACCAGTCAGTGAAAGCAGGGCGAACGCGGCAAGGATCGGTCTCATGAGCGGTGCTCCGCTTTCAGCATACGGCATCCGACATGAAGTGAGCCTGAAGATTGCCACAATTGAATGCCGATTCGGCTGCTTGGTGCCCGAGCCCGCGTCAGGGTAACTTGGAGCCGCCTCCTCGACCCGCTTCCGTGAGTGACCATGCCTGCTTCACCGATCGACCGCCGAAGCTTTGTCGCGACGACCGGAACCGTTGCGGCGGCCCTGGCGACGCCGGCCCTCCTGCGCACCCGCTGGCTCGACCATGACCTCATTATCCGCGGCGGCACCGTATTCGACGGCCTCGGCGGTGCCGGCATCGAACGCGATGTCGCCATCAGTGGCGGACGCATTGTGGCCATCGGCAAGGCCCTGTCCGGACGCGCAGCGCATGAGATCGACGCGCGCGGCCTGGCCGTCGCGCCCGGCTTTATCGACATGCATTCCCATGTGGACGGATCGCTCCGCGCCGACTGGCGGGCCGAGTCGGCCATCCGCCAGGGTATCACGACGGTCATCGCCGGCCAGGATGGAAGCTCCCGGGCCACCGGAGCGGCGGACGACAGTTTCCGCGACATGTTCGCGGCGCTCGAGGCGCTGCATCCCGCCGTCAACGTGGCCTCGATGGTGGGTCTCGGTTCCATCCGGGGCAAGGTGATCGGCGACGACGATCGCCCCGCCACGCCGGCAGAAATCGCGACCATGACGGCCATGGTCGAAGCCGCCCTGACGGACGGTGCCTGCGGTGCGTCCTCGGGTCTCGAGTATACGCCGGGGGGATTTGCCTCGCGGGAAGAATTGATTGCGCTCTGCCGGCCGCTGGCCTCGCGCAAGCTGCCCTATGCCACGCACATGCGGAACGAGGACGACCATGTGCTCGAGGCGATCGACGAAGCGATCGCCGTGGCGGAGGGCGCCAGGTGCCCGCTGGAAATATCCCACCTCAAGACCCAGGGCCAGGCCAACTGGCACAAGCTCGACGACGCCTTCGCGCGCATTGCTGCTGCCAACAAGCGCGGGATGGACGTCGCCTTTGACCGCTATCCCTATCTCGCCTACTCCACCGGCCTCACCAACCTCTTTCCCATCTGGAGTCGCGACGGCGGGACAGACGCATTCCTCGCTCGGCTGGATGATCCGGCCACCGCGGCAAAGATCAAGGAAGCCACGCTGGCCAAGGTGGCAGGGCTGGGGGGATGGGACCACGTCGAGGTCACGTCGGTCCGCAATGACGCCGACCGCGCCGCGGAGGGACAGCGGCTTGGCAGCTACGCGCAATCAATCTCAGCCGATCCGTATGAGACGGCGATCGCCTTGCTCCGCCGCAGCAATGGCGGCGTGGGCATGGTCGGATTTGCCATGAGCGAGGAGAACCTGGAACGGATCCTCGCACATCCGCGTGCGACCGTCTGTACTGACGGCAGCGGCTTTGCCATCGATGGCCCCACCCGGCGCGGCAGCCCGCATCCGCGCGGCATCGGGAGCTGCGCCCGGGTGCTGGGCTACTACGTGCGTGAGCGGAAGGCACTCACGCTGCCGGATGCCATCGCCAAGATGTCCTCCCACGTGGCCCGCCGGCTGCACCTGAACAGGCGTGGGCAGCTGGCCAAGGGCTTCGCAGCCGACGTCGTGGTCTTTGACCCCGCCACGGTCGCCGACGTGGCGACGTACGAGAATCCATTCCAGTATCCCGTGGGCGTGCACGCGGTGGTGGTCAACGGCGCCGTGGCGCTGGAAGGCGGGGAGCGGCAGGGGATGGGGCAGGGGAGGGCATTGCAGTCATGAGTCGTACGTCTTAAGTCAGAGGTCCTATGACATACGACTTACCACTTACGACAAAATCGTATACAATATCCGAACTCGAACCGGAGACGCGCATGCGCATGGATCGCCGAGGATTTGCCGGACTGGCCGCAGGGATGGTTGGGGCACTGGCGCTCACGCCGGGCGAGGCGGCCCGCCGAGCGGCGGAGGGGCCGATCCGCCAGGACCTGGAGCCGCCATGCGAGGAGCTTCCCGCGCCCATCGCCGCCCTCAAGCCCATGACCGAGGGTATCCGGCCCATCACCGACGATGAGCGGCACCAGCGCATCGCCCGGGCCCAGGAGCTGATGAATCAGCAGGGGATCGGCGGCATTGTGATCGAGCCGGGCAGCAGCCTGTACTACTTCACCGGGATGCGGTGGGGGCTCTCGGAGCGGCCATTCGTCGGCGTCATCCCGGCCAAGGGAGACCTCGCCTGGGTCTGCCCGGCGTTCGAGGAAGAGCGTGCTCGCGAGCTGATCCGCTTCGGCAACGATGTGCGCACCTGGGAAGAGGATGCCAGTCCCTACCGGGTCATCGCCGGCATCCTCCGTGACCGGGGCGCCGGCACCGGGAAGATCGGTGTTGAGGAGCGGGTGCGTTTCTTCGTGATGGACGGCGTGCGGCAGGAGATGCCCGGTGCCACTTTCGTGAGTGGTACCCCGATCTCGGCCGGCTGCCGGATGTACAAGTCGCAGGCCGAGATCGCACTGATGCAGCGGGCCAATGACATCACCGTGGCCGGCATGAAGGCGGCCTTCGCCACACTGAAGGAAGGCATGACGCCGCGCGAGTTCGGCAACAACGCCGAGGCGGCCTTCCAGAAACTGGGTGGCACGAGCACGTGGGCGCTGGTGGGTTTTGGCGAGTACACCGCCTTCCCCCACGGCAGCATCCATCCGCAGCAGCTCAAGGAAGGCGACGTCGTGCTGCTGGACGCCGGTTGCGCGGTGCAGAACTATCAGTCGGACATCACCCGCACCACGGTGTTCGGCAAGCCGACCGCTCGCCAGACCCAGATCTGGAACCTCGAACGGAAAGCCCAGGATGCCGCGTTTGCCGCGGCCAGGCTGGGCGCGCCGTGCGGCTCGGTGGACGACGCGGCCCGCAAGGTCATCACCGACGCCGGATTCGGCCCGGACTACAAGGTGCCGGGCCTGCCGCATCGCACAGGCCACGGCATCGGGCTCGATGGCCACGAGTGGACCAACTTCGTCCGCGGCAATAACACAAAGCTTGCGCCGGGCATGTGCTTCAGCGACGAGCCCACTATTGCCATCTATGGCGAGTTCGGCATCCGGCTGGAGGACTGCCTCCACATGACCGAGCAGGGGCCAAAGTTCTTCTCGGAACAGGCTCCGGCGGTGGACCGCCCGTTCGCGTGATCGCCCGTCCTCGCCTCATGGCGCCGGTGGCGCGCCGCACCGTGGCAGATCTGGCGGCCGAGGCGTTGCGTGACCTGATCCTGCGCGGCGACCTGGCCGAGGGTGCGCCGGTGCGTCAGGATGCGGTGGCGCTGGAGCTGGGCGTGAGCCGCATTCCCGTGCGTGAAGCGCTGCGACGGCTCGAGGCAGAGGGGCTGGTGGAATTCAGCCCGCACTGCGGTGCGGTGGTGTCCTCGCTCTCGCTGGAGGAGATAGCCGAGCTCTTTGACCTGCGGGCGATGATCGAGTCGTCGCTGATGCGACGGGCGGTGCCCCGCATGACGCGAGCGGATCTTCGGCACGCGTCCGACGTGCTGGCCCGTTACGACGAGGCCTTTCGCGAGCGGCGCGTGCGTGAGTGGGCCGAGCTCAACTGGGAATTTCACTCGACGCTCCTCGCGCCTGCGGGCCGCGATCGCACCCTGGCGCTGGTGCAGAACCTTCATCACCAGAGTGAGCGTTACATGCGCATGCAATTGGCGCTCACCGGTGGTGAGTCGCGCGCCCACGCCGAGCATCGCGGCATTCTCGCCGCCGTGCGCGACGGTGACAGCGCGGCAGCGGCTCGGCTGGCGGCCCGGCACATCCGCGCCGCGGGCCGCCAGCTCACCGTGTTTCTTGGCCGCCATCGCGCGGCAGCAGAGGCCCACAAGGGAAGGCAGCAGGCATGACCGCAACGGTACTCCAGAATCACGTAGCCGGATCGCTCCGCCGGGGATCCGGCGACTCATTCATAACAGATCACAACCCGTCCGACCGGGACGACGTCATCGGCCAAGTACCGGCGGGGGCAGCGGAGGACGTACGCCAGGCCGTGGACGTCGCACAGTCGGCCCTCGAGAGCTGGCGCGCGCTGCCGGGGCCTGGCCGCGCAGAACACCTGTACCGCTGGGCCGCGCTGATCGAGCAGGAGCGCGAGACGCTGGCCCAGGCGGTTGCACGGGAAGTTGGCAAGCCGATCGGCGAGGCGCGCGGTGAAGTGGGCCGCTGTGCCGTGATCCTGCGCTATTACGCTGGCGACGCGGTGCGCGCGGTCGGCGAAGTCGTGCCGGCCCAGGCGGCCGGCGCCCTTCAGTTCACCCTGCGCGATCCCCTCGGCGTCTGCGGGCTCATCACGCCGTGGAATTTTCCTGTCGCGATTCCACTCTGGAAGGCGGCACCCGCGCTCGCTTTCGGCAATACCGTCGTGCTCAAGCCCGCCGAGCAGGCGTCGCAGGTGGCCATCATGCTGGCGGAGAGCGCCATCAAGGCGGGACTGCCGGCCGGCGTGTTCAACGTCGTGCTGGGCAGCGGAACGACCGTCGGCGCCGCGCTGCTCGACGCCGAAGGGGTCCGCGCCGTGAGCTTTACCGGCTCGACGGGCGTCGGCGCCCAGGTGGCGGCCCGCTGTGCCGCACGCAACATCCGCTTCCAGACCGAGATGGGCGGGAAGAACGTCGCCATCGTCCTCGCTGACGGCAACCTGGATCTCGCGGCCCGGCTCACCGCGGCCGGTGCCATGCGCTATGCCGGCCAGAAGTGCACGGCCACCAGCCGGGTCATCGTGGAGGCGAGCGTCTTCGAGCCTTTCATGCAGCGGCTCCGGCAGGAAGTCGAGAAGCTGCCGCTCGGACCGGTTACGGATGCGGCCTCCGCTGTTGGCCCGCTCATCACCGCTGAGGCACGGGATCGCGTGCGCGCAGCCATCGCCGCGATGGAGGGCCAGGTCGTCGTGGGCGGCGACGCTCCCGGCGACGCACCGCTGGCGCGCGGCAATTTCCTGCGCCCTGCCATCGTCACCGATGTCTCGCCCGATTCTGCCATGGCGCAGGACGAGCTGTTCGGTCCGGTGCTCGCCGCCTTCGCGGCCCGGGACGTGGACGAGGCCATCCGGCTCGCCAACCATACGCGCTACGGCCTCAGTGCCTCGCTCTTCACCACCAGCATCGGCGCCGCGCTGGAGTATATCCGCCGGATCGAGGTCGGACTGGTGAGGGTCAACGGCGACACCACTGGTGTGGACCCGCACGCGCCTTTCGGCGGCGTCAAGGCGTCGAGCTCGGGAAGCAGGGAGCAGGGCAGCGCCGCACGCGAGTTCTACACCGAGATCCGCACCGTGCAGGTGGCTGGGTGAACGCGTTCCCCGCCGCCATTCGCGTGGTAGACTCGCATACCGAGGGCGAGCCCACGCGCGTGGTGATCGAAGGCTGGCCCTCCCTCGCGGGCCGGACGATGGCGGAGCGGCGGGACGCGCTGGTCCGGCAGCATGACCAGCTCCGGAGCGCGGTGGTGTGCGAGCCACGCGGGCACGATGCGATGGTAGGCGCACTGCTGACGCCGCCTGAGCGTCCGGATTCCGCCGCCGGCGTGATCTTCTTCAACAATGTTGGCTGTCTCGGCATGTGCGGACATGGCACCATTGGCGTCGTGCGTACGCTGCAGTGGCTTGGGCGTCTTGGCACCGGTCAGGTCCGGCTCGACACGCCCGCTGGCACGGTGGAGGCCAGGCTCGAAGCCGACGGGCTGGTGACGATCACCAATGTCCCCTGCCGGGTGCACGCGCTGGACCAGTCGGTTGACGTGCCGGGGCTGGGCCGTGTGACCGGCGACATCGCCTATGGCGGCAACTGGTTCTTCATCATCCACACTGATGAACCGCTCACGCTCGCGCGTGTGGGCGAGCTGACCCAGCGCACCGAGGCGATCATGGCCTCGCTCGATGCACGAGGGATCACGGGTGCCGGCGGCGCGCGCATCGACCACATCGAGCTCTCAGGGCCGGCTGCAGGCCCCGATGCTGACAGCCGCAACTTTGTGCTCTGTCCCGGCGGCGCGTATGACCGCTCGCCGTGCGGAACGGGAACATCGGCACGCATGGCGGTACTGCACGCGCGCGGACTGCTCAAGCCCGGTGAGCGCTGGCGGCAGGAAAGCATCACCGGCAGTCGTTTCACCGGCTGGCTGGAGGAGTGCGATGGCGCGCTCATCCCTCACATCCAGGGGCGCGCCTGGGTCACGGGTGACGTAACACTCGCGTTCTCCCCTGACGATCCCTTCCGGGCAGGGTTCACGGCGGCACGGTGAGTCGCCAGCCGGATCTCATCATCGTCGGCGCCGGCGTGGTCGGTGCTGCGTGCGCCATGTACGCCGCGGAGGCCGGGCTTCGCGTCCTCGTGCTCGAGCGTGGCCGTCCGGCCGGCGGGGTGACCTCGGCCGGTATGGGCCACATCGTGGCAATGGATGACTCGCCGGCACAACTCGCGCTGACGTCGTACTCTCGAGGCCTGCTCGCCCGGCTCGCGACGGAGCTGCCCCCAGCCGTTGAATATGAATCGTGCGGCACCATCTGGGTGGCGGCTACGCCCGACGAGGTCGCGGCCGCACGTGCCAAGTGCGCGCTCTACCACGAGCACGGTGTCGGGGCGGAGCTGCTCGACGCAGCTTCGTTGAGAAGCGCCGAGCCCCACCTCCGTCAGGGTCTCGCCGGCGGCCTGCTGGTGCCTGACGACGCCGTGCTTTACCAGCCGGCCTTCACGCGCTGGCTGCTCGATCGGGCGCAACAGGCTGGTGCCACCCTCCAAAGCGGCGTTACGGTGCGCGTGCTCAGCCGGTACGGCGTGCAGACCAGCGCCGGGCCCATCGCATCGGGCGCCACGCTCATCGCCACCGGCACTGACACCTGCGAGCTGCTGCCCGGTCTGCCCATCATTCCACGCAAGGGGCACCTCGCCGTCACCGCTCGTGTACCCGGCATGGCGCGGCACCAGCTGGTCGAGCTCGGTTATCTCCAGAGTGCGCATGCCATGACCGCGTCGTCGGTGGCGTTCAATGTCCAGCCGAGACGCACCGGCCAACTGCTCATCGGATCTTCACGTGAGCTCGTGGGGCCGGATCGCAGTATCAACCATGACATCCTTGGCCAGATGCTCACGCGGGCAGTGTCGTTCATGCCCGCAATTGCAGGCGTTGACGTGCTTCGGGTCTGGACCGGATTGCGCCCGGCGACGCCCGACGGGCTTCCGTTCATCGGCCGCACGGCCGAGCGCGACGGCGTATGGGTCGCGGCGGGACACGAGGGCCTTGGCATTACAACTTCCCTCGGCACAGGTGCCATTGCCGCCGCCCTTCTTACTGGCGCCGACCCTCCCATCGACGCCGCGCCGTTCAGCCCCGATCGCAGTGCCGAGCCGGCGGGCGCCTCGCATGGCTGAACCAATTGTCATCCTGGTGGACGGTGTGCCGTATGAGGCCGAGCCGGGGCAGACGGTCGCGGCGGTGCTGCTGTCGCAGCGGCGCTGGCAGTTCGGCTGCTCGCCCGCAGGGAGACCACGTGGACCGCTGTGCGGCATGGGCACCTGCTTCGAGTGCGCGGTGGCCATCGATGGCATTCCCAACGTGCGCGCCTGTCTCGAGCCCGTTCGGAACGGCATGCAGGTGGTGACCGGTGCGTGAGCGCGCCGACGTGGTGGTGATCGGCGCCGGGCCCGCCGGCATCGCGGCGGCGTGCGGTGCAGCGCCGGTGCGGCGGGTCGTGATGCTGGATGGCGCACCTGGCACCGGCGGACAGATCTGGCGGCATCGTACCCGGGCAACGCTCGGCCGGACCGCACGACGGTGGCTGGCGCGGCTGGACCGGAGCGGCGTGGAGTTCCGCGGCGGCGTGTCGGTGACTGAAGTCGGGCGCGGCAGGATCGGCTGGACTTCGCGTCGGGGACACGGAGTCATCGACGCCGAGACCATCGTGCTGGCCACCGGTGCGCGGGAGCACTACCTGCCGTTTCCCGGGTGGACCCTGCCGGGAGTGATGGGCGTCGGGGGACTGCAGGCGTTCATCAAGAATGGAATGTCGGTGAGCGGCCTCCGCATTGTCCTGGCGGGGAGTGGCCCGCTGTTGCTGCCGGTGGCCGCTGCATGCGTCGAGGCCGGGGCGGAGGTGGTGTGTATCGTGGAGCAGGCACCGGCACGGCAGCTGGTGCGTTTCGGCGCGGGCCTCTGGCGTCATCCATGGAAGATCGTCGAGGCAGCGCGGTACCGACTGCAATCGTTGAATGTGCCCTTGTACACCGGAAGCTGGGTCCAGCAGGTCACGTCGTCTGCGGGGCAGCTGGTGGTGGAGCGCGCGGCCTCGGGTGACGTGGAGCGGATCAGGTGCGATATCCTCGCTGCCGGATTTGGCCTGGTTCCCAACACGGAGCTGGCGCAACTCGCCGGCTGCGCTGTGGAGGATGGACGTGTCCGGGTCAATGAGCGGCAGGAAACATCGGTGCCAGGCATCCTGGCCGCGGGCGAAACCACCGGGATCGCCGGGGCCGATGCTGCCCTGGTCGAGGGTCGCATCGCCGGCAGCATGGCCGCCGGTCGCGCCGCGAGCGAGGAGCTACCTCTTGCGAGGCGGGCTGGCCAGCAGCAATTCGCCGCCGCGCTGCAGCGTGATTTCGCGCTTCGGCGTGAGCTGCTCTCGCTGGCGAGCCCGGAGACCATCATCTGTCGTTGCGAGGACGTACGACGTTCGGCGCTCGACGCCAGTTGGGATGCGCGGCATGCCAAGCTGATGACGCGGGCGGGCATGGGGCCCTGCCAGGGGCGAGTCTGCGCGCCAGCCATGGCGGCGCTGTTCGGCTGGGATTTCCCTGCGGTACGGCTGCCGGCCCTGCCGGCATCCGTGGCCGCGCTGTGCGATCACTGTGCGACCATAACTCACGTGGAGGCTGGAGCCTGATGCAGCGAGCCGACTGGGCTGGTGTTTTTCCCGCGACAACGACGGCGTTCCTTCCCGACGGATCGGTGGATGAAGCGCACGTCGCCGCGCATGTTGAATGGCTGCTGTCGGCCGGGTGCACCGGTGTGGTCCCGCTCGGGTCGCTGGGCGAGGGCGCAACGCTGAGCTTCGCCGAGAAAGTCCGGATCATCCAGATCACCGTGGTCGCAGCGGGCAGCATGCCGGTAGTGCCGGGGATCAGCGGCCTCTCGACCGACGAGTGCGTCGCGCTGGCGCGCGCGGCGGCGGGTGCCGGCGCCAGCGGGCTCATGGTGCTTCCGCCCTATGTCTATCGCGGCGATGCCCGCGAAACTGATGCGCACTTTGCCGCAGTGCTGAGTGCCACTCGCCTGCCGGCCATGCTCTATAACAATCCCATCGCCTACGGCACCGACCTGCTCGCCGCCGACGTCGCCCGCCTGGCGGACCGGTTTCCGCAGGTGCAGGCGGTCAAGGAATCGAGCGGCGACGTGCGACGGGTGACCGCGCTCCGGGAGCGGCTGGGTGATCGGCTGGCGCTCTTCGCCGGGCTGGATGACATGATCGTCGAAGCATGTGCCGCTGGCGGCGATGGCTGGGTGGCCGGGCTTGTGAATGCCCTGCCAGTGGAATCGGTGGAACTCTTCCGCCTGGCGCACGCTGGCCAGCGTGACGAAGCACGAACGCTCTATGAGTGGTTCCTGCCGCTGCTGCGGCTCGACACGGTGCCCAAGTTCGTGCAGCTGATCAAGCTGGCGCAACGCGAGACCGGGCGCGGGTCGGAGGCGGTGCGTCCGCCCCGACTGCCGCTGGAGGGCTCCGAACGGGACGAGGCGCTGCGGACAGTCCGGGCCGTGCTGGCGGCCCGTCCGGCGCTGAGCGCTGAGCGCTGAGCCGTTAGCGCCGAGGGTGACCGCGGTCACGGAGCGAACTGCGGTCCCGGTTCAAGCTTGGACACGCAGTTCCGTGACCACTCGAGCCAGGAGGTAGTTCGTGCGTGCATTCATGGCTGTCAGTGCTGCTGTTGCCGTCATGGCGGCGGCCGGCTGCAAGGAAACGACCCGGATCGAGACCAGGGAGGCCCCGCCCGCGGCGCAGCCCGCGCCGACCGAGAGTGGCTCAGGCGTGGATGTGCGGACGGGCAACGACACCCTTCATGCGGACTCCACCGGCGTGCGGGTGAAGGTGAATACGGACAGTTGAGAGTTGGGAGTTGAGAGTTGAGAGGCGAGGAGCCCCGCTTCTCAACTCTCAACTCTTAACTCTTAACTCTTAACTCTCAACTCTCACCCGCCTGCCGTTTCGCTTCCTCCTTCAACTTGTCATTGGCATAGATCGCCACTTCCACCCGCCGGTTCTTCTGGCGACCCTCCGCTGAATCATTGGACTCGACCGGCTCGGTTTCGCCGCGTCCCGCCGTCCTGATGCGAGACCCGTCCACGCCGTCCGCCTGCAGCAGCTGCGCGGCGGCCGTGGCTCGGCGCTCCGAGAGGTCCTGGTTGTAGCTGTCAGCGCCGACGCTGTCCGTATGACCCACGATCAGCAGGTCGGTGTCGGGATACTTGTCCAGGTTGTCGGCCAGGTTGCGCAGGTTTTCCTGGCCTTCGCTGCGCACGACCGTTGAGTCGAAGCCGAACAGGATGCCGGAGTCGAAGGTCACCAGGATTCCCTCACCGACGCGCTCCACCTTGGCCCCGGGAATGTCCTGGTCAATCTCCTTGGCCCGGCGATCCATCTGGTCGCCGATGATGGCGCCGGCCGCGCCGCCAACGGCGGCGCCGATGATGGCACCCTTGGCGGTCGAGCCGGAGGCGGCGCCGATGGCGCCACCCACTACTGCGCCGCCAGCGGCGCCAATCACCGCGCCGCGCTGGGCATTCTTGTAGCAGCTGGTGGACGCAAGGGTCAAGGCCAGCATCACCGCGGCCAAACGATGCCTTCGATGGGCAGACATGCAGACTCCTAGGGGAGGGTAATCATGAGCAGTGTCCGGCCCCCATAGTGTCGCCCGGGCGGGTCCGGGGCTGTGACGCAGGTCGCCAGCGGGGTGTGGCGCCGGCCAAGCCGGGCTGTATGTTATGGGCATCCCCTGCGATGGACGCCCTTCAGCTCCGTGCCGCCGCGGCGCTCGCGCCGCGCTATTTGATCGAGGCCGAAATCGGCGTCGGCGGCATGGGGCGCGTCTTTCGTGCACGGGACACCTGGCTCGACCGCGCCGTCGCGGTCAAGGTGCTGCGTCCCGAGCTCGCCACGGCGCGG
>DASSOW010000217.1:0-10416 GCA_035700175.1 Gemmatimonadales bacterium
GCTCCGCCGGGTAAATCCAGGCGTGCTGCGCCATGTATTCCTTGAGGATGTCGTTCTGGACCGTGCCACGGAGCCGCTCCGGGGAGACCCCCTGCCGTTCGGCCGCTGCCACATAAAAGCAGAACAGCATGGCGGCAGGCCCGTTGATCGTCATCGAGGTCGAGACGTCCCCCAGCGGGATCCCGTCGAACAAGGTCTCCATGTCGGCCAGGCTCGACACCGCGACGCCGCACTTCCCCACCTCGCCCTCGGAACGCGGGTGATCCGAGTCGTAGCCCATGAGGGTCGGAAAGTCGAATGCGACCGAGAGGCCCGTCTGCCCGCGCGAGAGCAGGAACTTGTACCGCTCGTTGGTGTCCTCGGCGGTGCCGAAGCCGGCGAACTGCCGCATCGTCCAGAGGCGGCCGCGGTACATATTGGGGTGAATCCCGCGGGTATACGGGAAGGTGCCCGGCAACCCGGCGCGTTCCGGCAGGCCGGGCGCCAGGTCGGGCGCGGCGTAGGCAATTTCCAGCGGCTGGCCGGAGATGGTCGTGAAATCGGTATCGTCACGCACCGGCTGCCGGGCCGCGCGCGCGCGCCACTCGGCAACCTCGCGGCGGAGCGCCTCCAGTTCCTGTTCCTGTTCCCGGTAGCGCTCGGCCAGTTCGGCGGTGGTCCACACGGTCATGCGTGAATTCCTTGCTTGAAACCTTCCAGCACGTCAGCTGCCACCTCATAGGGCGAAATCTGTCCCGCGATCTCTTCCTCGAGGCGCGCACTGAGCCGGGCCTCGATGTCGGTCTGGGTCCAGACCCAGCGCCGCAGGGCGCGCTCGAACACTTCGCGCGATCGCTCCATCATCCGGCGCCGACGCCGCTCGGCCAGGGTCCCCGAGCTGGTGAGCCACTCGAAATGGCGTTCGAGCCCCTCGACCAGCGCACTGGTGCCTTCATCCCGCGAGGCGACCGTCTGGAGGACGGGCTGCTTCCAGCCCTCTGGCTCTGGCTCCGGCGTGGCGCGACGGCCCGCCCGTGCACCATGATGCGCTGGCATGTGGCGAAACGCATTGCCGCGCCGGAGGCCCAGGGTAATCTCGATTTCGCGCACCAGCTTGTCGGCGCCTGGGCGGTCGGCCTTGTTCACCACGAAGAGGTCGGCCACTTCCATGATGCCGGACTTGAGCGTCTGGATGCCGTCGCCCGACTCGGGCACCAGCACGAGCACGGTAGAATCTGCGGCTCGCGAGACGTCCATCTCCGACTGCCCGACACCGACCGTCTCGATGATGACCCGGTCAAACCCGGCCGCATCCAGGATGTCACACACTTCGCGTGTGGTGACGGCAACGCCGCCGAGGGAGCCCCGGGTGGCCATCGAGCGGATGAACACGCCGTCGTCGAGCGCCACCGATTCCATCCGGATGCGGTCGCCCAGCAGGGCGCCGCCGCTGAACGGGCTGGTCGGATCCACCGCCACCACCGCCACCCGGTGGCCGGCGGAACGGTACGCGCGCACCAGCGCCTCGGTCAGGGTTGATTTCCCCGCCCCGGGGGGTCCGGTGATACCGATCCGGTGCGCCTGGCCCAGCCGGTGGTGCACACTCGCCAGCAGCTGCTCGAAGCCCGGACGGCCGTTTTCCACCATCGTGATGGCGCGGGCCAGCGCGGCGGGTCGTCCAGCGGTCAGGTCGGCCAGGAGCCGCTCAGCGTCCATGACTGGAAAGTGGCCGGGGATGAGGGCTGGGGCAAGCACGCTTTGCGTCACGCATCTTCCTCCAGAAGATGCCGCCGCCGTGCGGCGCGCTTGAGGATGACAAGCACGATGATACCGACGATCACACCAGCAAGCAGCAGGAACTCGATCCGGTGCACTCGCCCGAGGAGCGCCTGGGTGCTGCCGCTGAAGAGATAGCCCAGGCCCGCAAAACAGATGGCGCCGGCCAGGCACCCGACCGCGTCGATCATCGCGAACCGGGCCAGCGGCAGTCCGTGCAGTCCCCAGAAGAGCATGCTCGCGTTACGGGTGCCGTAGATGAACCGCGCGGTGACGAGCTGCCATGGCCCGATCCGCTGCGCCAGCCGCTCGACGCGGTGCCCCACCGCGCGGTACAGCCTTCCACCGCGAATGCGGTGTGCAGCGCGCCGCCCGGCCATGTACCAGAGCAGGTCGGAGAGGAAGCAGCCGGCGGTGCCGACCGCGACGCAGAGGAGCCACGAGAAATAGCCGAGGTGGGCCGCCACCCCGCCGAGCAGGAGGGTCAGGTCTCCTTCGAGCGCGGCGCCGACGCCAACCGCGGGGAGGCCGTACTGGGCGATGAGGGATTGGAGACTCATGGGATCTGGGGTCGCAGGTCACGGGTCACAGGCCGCAGGGGCGTTGATATGTGTCCTGCGACCTGCGACGTGCGACCTGCGACTCTCCCCGGACTCGCCCTCACCCGGATACCCGAAACGGCCGCCGGCGGCGGTGCCTCAGCGGGTTCTGGAAGAGGTGGCCCGGCAGCACCAGCACAAGGAAGAACAGCATGGCAGCGATGAACCCGCCGCCCAGCAGGATGCCCAGGTTGCGGGTGGCGGCGTAGAGGACGGACGACACGATCGCAAGCGTAAGGGCGCCGGCGGCAAGCACCAGGCGGCGCACCTGCTGGGTGATGGTGCGATAGAGCTCCACGGTGTCGCGCTGGTGCCAGCGCACCCGGAGTTCGTCCCGCTCCACCCGCGTCAGCAGCTCGCGCATGGTGCGGAAGGCCTGGGCGGCCTCCAGGCTCCAGTCGGCGATCATGGCCCGCGGGTCGCGCTCACCATGCAGCAGGCCGGCGGCGGCGCGCGCCACCATGGGCCGGGCCACGGCGATCGTGTTGAAGTCGGGATCGTAGCGCAGCCCGATCCCCTCCACCAGCGCCGCCGCCCGGCCAAAGTACACGAGTTCCGCGGGGAGCATGAGCGGCCAGTCGTAGAACGTGCGGAGAACATCCTCCACCACGCGCTGGATCTGCGCGTGCGACGCATCGCCGCGCAGGGTGACCGCGAGCAGGTGCCGCGCCGCATCCCGCACCGTGCCGCGGTCCACGTCCGGGTCGAGAATGCCAAGCTCGTAGAAGCCGTTGATCACGCCGTCCACGTCCTGGCGGGATGCGGCGAGGACGGTGGAAACGAGCTGTGTCTGGGTGGCCCGTTCCATCCGGAGGACCATGCCAAAATCGAGCAGGACCAGCCGCCCGTCAGCGTCCACCAGCAGGTTGCCGAAGTGCGGGTCGGCGTGAAAGAATCCATCCTGCAGCATCATCTTGATGTAGGCCTCGATCAGCGTCGCCAGCACGGCGTCGCGATCCACGTCGCCGCTGGCAATCCGGGCATCCAGCCGGTCGATCCTGGTCCCCTCGAGGTATTCCAGCACCAGCACGCGCGGGCGCACCAGCTCGGTGATCACCTCGGGGATGACGACCCGGGGAACGTCGGCAAAATTGTGCCGCAAGCGCTGGGCATTGCGCGCTTCCTCGCGGAAGTCGAGCTCGAGCCACACCCGGCGGGCAAATTCTTCGACGATCGTGCTGATGGCGCGCACGTGGTGATTGCGGAACAGCACGTTGAGCACGAACAGCACCCGGAAGGATGCCTGCAGGTCGCGTCGCACCATGTCCTCGACGCCGGGCCGGAGCACTTTCACCACGACCTCGCGCCCTCCCACCCTGGCCCGGTGCACCTGGCCCAGTGACGCGGCGGCGAGCGGCTCGGAGTTGAAGGCGTCAAAGACCGCCGTCACCGGCGCCCCATACTCCTCCTCGATCACCGTCTCGGCGACGCCGGGCGCCAGCGGTGGCACGCTGTCGGTGAGCGTGCCAATCGCGCTGAGGTACGGCTCGGGAAGAATGTCGGCACGGGCACTGAAGACCTGCGCCAGCTTGATGAACGCCGGCCCCAGGTCCGCCACCGTGCGGGTGAGCCGGGCCGCGCGGCGTTCATGATCCGCCGGGCTCCGGCGGGCAGGGCCGCCGACGAGGATGAAGCGCCGGCGATCGCGCCAGAAGGCCAGCAGGAACGGCGCGAGCCGGACGAAGATGACAAGGACCCGCATGGTCAGAGCAGGAGGAGGCCGGCGAGCCAGAGCAGGAGAAAGAAGCCGCAGACATCGGTGAAGGTCGAGACAAAGATCGATGACGCGACGGCCGGATCCACGCCCCGCCGCTCCAGCAGCATCGGGATGAACGCGCCCGCGACGCCGGCCACCAGGAGATTTCCCGTCATGGCGAGGAAGACAACCACGCCGAGCATGGGCCCCTGGTGCAGGAAGAGCGCGACGAAGGCGACGATGATGCCCACGGCCACGCCGTTGATGACGCCGACCAGCGCTTCCTTCCCGATGACCGACAGGAACCGGCCGCGCGGAATCAGGCCAAGAGCCAGTCGGCGCACCGTCACGGCGAGCGCCTGGGTCCCTGCATTGCCGCCCATGCCGGCGATGACCGGCATGATGACGGCGAGTGTTGCGAGTCGCTGGATAAGCGACTGGTAGGCAAACACCACGCTCGCGGCGAGGAATGCCGTGGCAAGGTTGATGATGAGCCAGGGAAGCCGGCTTCGCACGGCAGCGGGCCAGGACGCCTGCAGCGCTTCATCGGGGGAGGTGCCGCCAAACTGGAGGATGTCCTCCGTGCTCTCCTTTTCGACAACGTCGAACACGTCGTCAAATGTTACCCGGCCGAGCAGCCGCCCGTCGGCGGCGACCACGGGGATGCTGGCCTGGTCGTGGCGCGCGAAGAGGCGTGCCACTTCTTCCTGGTCCATCTCGGGGGGCACGGTGACTTCGGGATCGTGCATGAACGCTCGCACCGGGCGCTCGAGCCGGCTGCTGACCAGCTGCTGCAGCGACAGCACACCCTTGAGCACGCCCTGCCGGTCCACCACGAAGACCTGGTAAAAATCTTCAACCTCTTCGGCCTGGCGCCGGATCCGCTCCAGCGCCTCCGCCGTGGTGTCGGTGTCCAGCACCGAGACCACGTGGGTGGTCATCCGCCCGCCGGCCGTCTCCTCGGTGTACTGCAACAGGACGCCCACGTCCGGGCGGCTCGCGGCGTCCTTCAGGATGCGCTGTGCGTCCGCCGGCTGCAGGCCGCGGAGCAGCTCCGCTGCATCATCGTCGTCCAGCTCGCGGACGATGGCACCGGCCAGTGACGGCGGGAGCGCCGCGAGCGTGTCTTCCGCGTGCGCGTCTTCCGACATGGCCACGAGCGCCTGGCTCGCCACATCCGCCGGCAGCGCCGCAACGAGCTGCAATCGCTCCTCGGCGTCGAGCTCGCCCAGCACATCGGCCAGGTCGGCCGGCTCGCATGCCGCCGCGCGCGCCACCGCCTCCGTGAGGGCGCCCTCGCGCACCAGGTCACGGAGTTCGTCCGAGCGCTGGGCCTGGTCGGTCATGGCTGGCCGCCCAGCCGCTGGGCCGGCGGCCCTTCCAGCCTCACGAGCATGCGCTCGATGCGGGCTGGCGTCGCCTGGATCACGTCCACGACCAGGCCACTCATCATGAAGCGCTCGCCCGGACGCGGGATGCGTCCGGCAAGTTCGCTGATACGGCCGCCGAACGTGGTGGCTCGGCCCGACGGGAGCTCCACGCCGAAGCGCTCCTCCACGGCCTCGACCGGCTCCGAGCCATCCGACTCGAGCAGGCCGGTCGGCGGCACGACCGGCACCGGGCTGCCCTCGTCGTGCTCATCGAAGATCTCGCCCACCAGTTCTTCCAGGAGGTCTTCCAGTGTGACGACGCCCTGGGTGCCGCCGAACTCGTCGATGATGACGGCGAGGTGGCGCCGTTCGCGCTGCATGTCGAGCAGCAGATCGCCGCAACTGCGCGAGGCCGGCGCGATGGTGACGGGCCGGATGGGGAGCGGGCCGGGGGTACGCAGCTTGAAAAGGTCGAAGGCGTGCAGCATGCCGATGATGTCGTCGAGCGTGCGGCGATAGACCGGAATCCGGCTGTAGCCGCTCTCGAGGAAGACGCGCCGCATGTCGGACCAGCCGGCGTCCTCCGGAACCGCCACAATTTCGGTGCGCGGCGTCATGACCTCGCGCACCTGTCGCTCGGCGAAGGTCATGACGCCGCCGATCAGCATCAGCTCATTGTCGTCGACGCCGGCGGCAGCGGTTTCCCGCCAGATGGCGCCGAGCTCGCCGTGCCGTGAGCGCGGCCGTGACGGCAGCACCAGCCCCACCAGTCGGGACCATGGGCGGAAGACCGGCATGACGGCCGCGAGCACCGCTTCCGAACGTGGCTCGGTGAGCCAGCGCGGCACCAGGTAGCCCGCCGCAAGCGCCACCGGCAGGGCAATCAGCGCCACTCCAAGCAGCGACAGCAGGAAGGTGGAACCGATGATGCCGGGCAGCGCCATGGCGAGCAGGATCACACCGAGCGAGGTGGTGGATGCCGCCACGGTGAGGCGGTCGTCCGCCTCCATGAGCCAGTCGAGCGACGGACCGCGGCCGCGGAGCCGGCTGGAAAGCGTCTGCGCGAGCTGCCGCTTGCTCACCGCCATCTGCGCCGCGCCGGCGGTGGCGCCGAAGACGGTGAGCACCAGGCCCAGCACCACGGCGATCCAGATCATGGCAGCTGCTCCGCCGGCGGCTCGCCCTGCACCCGACGCACGCTGACGCGCTTGACCCGCCGGCGGAAGACCTGCTCCACGAACAGCTCGTAACCGTTGACGCGGATTGCTTCGCCGGTCCGCGGGACGCGACCGAACTCGGCGAGCACCAGTCCACCGACGGTGGCCACGTCCTCGCGATCAAAGTCATGCTGCAGCTCGGCTTCCAGTTCAGCCAGCGCCACGCCACCCTGCACCCGCACCTGATCGTCGGAGACGCGCTGGATTGGCGGGACTTCGTCGGTGTCATACTCGTCCTGGATCTCGCCGACGATCTGCTCCAGGATGTCCTCCAGCGTGACGATGCCGGCCGTGCCACCGAACTCGTCCACCACGACGGCCAGGTGCGCGGGCCCGCGCTGGAAATCGCGCAGCTGGCGGTCGAGTGTCTTGCCTTCCGGGACGAACGGCACCGGCCGGATGAGCGATTGCCACGGCTCGTCGGCCTCCTCTTCCGACATGTGTGCCAGCATGTCCTTGGCGTAGATCACCCCCGAGACCGCATCGGGATTCCCATCCGACACGAGCAGCCGCGCATGCTCGGAGCTCTTGAGCACGTGAACGACCTCGATGCGCGAATCGCCGACGTCAACGCCGACGATGTCGATGCGCGGTGTCATCACCTCGGCGACCGTCATGTCCGCGAGCGAGAAAACGCCCAGCAGCATGTCGCGCTGCACCGCGCCGACATCGGGGCGCACCGATGCCGCTTCGGGAATCATGCGCGCGTCGAGCAGCGCCACCAGCTTGAGCAAGGGAGCCAGCGGAAGCAGGCTCTGCACCGCCACCCGCCGGACCGGCGTGGTCAGCTCCGGGGCAATGGCGGCCAGCAGCCGCGGCAGGAGGTCGCCCAGGGCCCAGACGAGGGTGACGCCAATGAGCAGGCGCGGGAAGGCGCCGCCGGGACCGCGAATCCACCAGAGCACCGAGCCACCCGCCACGACGCCGGCAAGGGCCATGAGGATCAGGTGCGCGATATGGAGGCTGCGCTGGACCGGCAGCGGACCGGCAGTGGCCGCGAGCTGACGGGCGAGCACGCGCGGCAGCTCCTCTTCCGATTCGTTGGCAAACGCGATGAGACTGGCCCACAGCGTCAGGATGAGCATCACGAGCGGGGCGATGAACTGCTGCAGCGCTCCGATCACGCGAGCTGCCTCAGGTACTCTTCCTGGCGCCGCCACATCGGCGACCGCTCGCGCTCCGGCCCGTCGGGATGGTCGTGGCCCAGCACATGAAGCACCCCGTGCACCACCAGTCGCGCAAGCTCGAGCTGCGGCGAGATGCCCAGCTCGCGCGCCTGCTCGCGGGCGACCGCGGGGCAGACATAGATGTCGCCGACGATTCCCTGGCCCGGCTGGGGTAGCGAGAAGGCGAGCACGTCGGTAGCCCGGTCCTTGCCCTTATGCTCGCGGTTGAGCGCGCGCATCGTGGCCAGCCCCACGAAGCTCACTGACAGCTCGGCCTCGCGGTCCTCGGCACGGAGGACCCCTGCCACCAGGCGCTCTACCCGGGCGGCCGTGAGCCCCCGCGCACGCCCACCCACGACGACCTCACCCACGCGAGAGGACCTCGGTGCTGGAGCGGAAGACCCGCGCCTCGCTGGGTGGCCCTGGATATTCCACCCGCGAGTGGAACTGGGACGTCAGCACGCGGGCGAATTCCTCCCGCACCGCGTCGAGATCACGAAGCGTGAGCGGCGCATCATCCAGCTGGCCCGACGCGATGCGCTGACCCACCATCTCATTGATGGCAGCGCGCACCGATTCGGGGCCAGGCTTCTGCAGCGTGCGAACCACCGCTTCCACCGAGTCCGCAAGCATCACCACGGCGGTCTCACGGGAACGCGGACGCGGGCCGGGATAGCGATATGCCGCCGTATCCACATCGGCCGGGTCGCGCCCTTCGCTCGCGCGATGAAGGAAGTAGCGGATTTCGCTGGTGCCGTGGTGCTCCGGAATGAAGGCCGCCACCGAATCCGGCAGGCGGGCGGCATCGGCCAGCTGCATGCCCTCGATCACGTGTGAGCGAATGATGGCTGCGCTCTCCTCCGGCACCAGCCGGTCGTGGGGATTGGTCCCCGGCGACTGGTTTTCCACGAAGAACTGGGGCCGGCTCAGCTTGCCGATGTCGTGATAGTAGCAGCCGACACGGGCGAGCAGGCCGTTGGCGCCGATCACGGTGCAGGCCGACTCGCAGAGGTTGGCCATTGTCACACTGTGCGCCCAGGTGCCCGGCGCCTCCACCGCGAGCCGCCGCAGCAGCGGGCGCGAAGGATCGGCCAGTTCCAGCAAGGTCAGGTCGGTGGTGCGATGGGTGGCCGATTCGGCGAACGGGAGCAGCAGCATGGCCAGCGAGACACTCACCACCGCGCTCACATAGCCTGCGAACAGGCTCTCCACCAGCTGCGATTCGGTCCATCCCAGCTGTACGGCAGCGGCGATCGAGCCGAGGGCGTAGGCGCAGGCCAGCAGTCCCACCGTCACGTACACCCGGGAGCGGCGACGGATGGCGCGCACACTCATCGCGGCCGCCGTGCCCGCAACAACACCGAAGAGCATGGCCGGGGTCGGCTTGAGCAGCCATTGCTGGCCCAGCAGCGTGGCCATGCTGAGGGCAGCCACCACGGCGATACGCCCGTTGTACAGCATGGCGATGACGAGGATGGCCAGCGGCAGCGGCAGGAATTCCGTGCGATCGGGAAATGCCGCGATCACCCCGCGCGAGAGGAGCACCGTCGCAATCAGGAGCAGCGCAAGGAACGCCATCTCCCGCCAGTCGGCGTAGGTCTCGCGCCGATAGAGCATCAGCAGGAGCCAGAACGGGGACAGCAGGAGCATGTTGGCCAGGAGGCCACCGGCGAACCCTCGGCTCAGCACGTCGGTCGGGCCCAGCTGCCGCAGCCGCTCGCGCAGGCTCACCAGCTTGTCATGAATCTCAGGCGTGACCCGGTCACCCGAGTTCACGATCGCCTCGCCGGCGATCACCCGGTACCGCAGCGAATCCACACCGAGCCGCCGCTGGCCCCGCCGGCTGGCCGTCAAGTCCTGGTCGAAGACCACGGTCGGCCGGTAGAAACTTGCGGCGATGCGGCGGAACACGCGTTGCCCCAGCGCATCGGCCTCGGGTACCGCGGCGCGGTCGGAGCGTTCGACAAAATCGGAGAACGTGATGAGCGAGGAGCGGGGCACGATGCGTTCCTGGTCCCCTCGCAGGAGACTGACCGACTCGCTCGACTCACCGCGCACCTGCCCGGCGTCAGCCACGCCATCCGACAGCACCGCAGTGACGAAGTGCACCAGGCTGTCCGACATGCGCTCCCGCGCGGGCGAGCGCGCCAGCCACGCTGCTTCGTCAGCCGACAGGCTGACGAGCCGTGAGTCGCCGGCGCGCGCAACGATCGCCGGCCCGGAGGGTGCGGCCGCCTCGACGAGGCTCAGGAATTCCTTGAGCGCCGCCACGGCGGAATCCCGCGCAGTGGCATCGAAGCGGTAGACCGGCGGCACCGTCTGGGCGCGTTCGGTCTGTTCCCGCGCAATTTCCTCGTCCGACTTCCGCACGACATACGAGACGGGCGCCACGACGGTCCGGTCCGCCCGCGTCCCCACCTGCCAGGCCGGGATGGTGACCACATCGGGCGACGGAAAGGTGAGCTGGGTGACCAGCGCCACCAGCAGGACGAGGCCCCAGCGGAGCAGGTGATCCCGCCACGGCGTGGCCATCAGCCGCCCTGATCCTCCGCATAGGCGCGGATGATCTCGCGCACCAGGCGGTGGCGCACCACGTCGGACTCCTGCAGGTAG
>DASSOW010000218.1:0-7453 GCA_035700175.1 Gemmatimonadales bacterium
CTGCCTGCATCGGATGGCGCCGAGGCTACTCTCCTCGCTGATGCGGCACCATCCGGTCCGGCTGATGAGGAAGCTGGGCATGGGACGTAGGGCATAGGGCATAGGGCGTAGGAGAACGGGAGACTCGTGACCCGCGACTCGCGACCCCCTATGCCTCACGCCCCACGCCGTTCTATGTTTGGCCAACCATTCAGCGGAGTGATGATCATCAATGCTGTCCGCCCGTGATGCGCTTGCCCGACTCAAGGAAGGAAACCGCCGCTTCACCGCCACGGTGAGCACGCCGGATGACGGCACCAACGGCCTCTGCCGGCCGGTGCTGACGGCTACCCAGGATCCGATTGCCGTGATCTTCGGCTGCTCCGACGCCCGGGTGCCCGCCGAGATCATCTTTGACCAGGGCCTGGGAGACCTGTTCGTGATCCGGGTGGCGGGGAACG
Organism: Gemmatimonadales bacterium; assembly: GCA_035700175.1. Lineage (GTDB taxonomy): Bacteria > Gemmatimonadota > Gemmatimonadetes > Gemmatimonadales > GWC2-71-9 > CAMLHP01. The sequence goes on from DASSOW010000218.1 coordinate 441, forward strand.
TGATGGCGCCGTCGCTGGTGGGCAGCGTTGAGTTCGCCGCCGCCAAGTTCGGGACCCGGCTCGTGGTGGTGATGGGCCATACGGAGTGCGGCGCCGTCGCGGCGACGCTCGACGAAATGCGGCAGCCCAGCGAAAACCAGTCGCGAAACCTGCGTGCCATCGTGGATCGCATCCGACCCTCGATCGAGCCACTGTTTCATACCGAGCTGGCCAGGGATCCCGCCGCGCTCTATGCCCGCGCCATCCGTGCCAATATCCGGGCCTCGGCCAATCACCTGCGCCACGGCTCCCAGCTGCTGGAACAGCTGATCCAGGAAGATGGGCTGCTGGTAGTGGGCGCGGAATATTCGCTGGCGACGGGCGAGGTGGATTTTTTTGATGGAGTAGACGGTTAGACGGCTAGACGGTTGGACGGCTGGACGGTTAATCCTTACCTTCTGGTTTCTGGCCGTCTAGCCGACTAGGCGACTAGCCGTCCAATGGAGGTGTACATGGTCAGAATGCTCGGCGTCCTGCTCCTGCTCCTCTCCTGCCTCGGCGCCATCTACTTCCACATGTTCGCCTGGCGCCCACGGCACCCTGATCGGGCGTGGCCGTGGCAGGTCTGGGTCAGCTTTGGCGGCATCGCACTTGTCGGCGCCGGCATGCTGACCTCGAGCTGGACACTGGCCATGCTGGGTGTCGCCGGCTGGGTTCTCGCGCGATTGATGTGGGATCGGGCCGCAGTGGAGTGAGGCAGGACCCATGGGTAAGAAGGGCTGGTCCCGCAAAGTCACCAAGGAAAGCAACGCGCTGGATCTCGAAGCAGGCGTCTTCAGCCAGCGCGATCCGCACGCGATTGCCCTCTCCCTCAAGCGATCCGCCGAGCACAGCACCCGCCGCAAGTCTGACCCTTACCGCTCGGCGATGTCCATGCTGACCTTCTACATCAACCGAGCCGGCAAGCGCCTCTCAAAGACCCAGCTCGGCCGGCTGGAGAAGGCGAAGGGGGAGCTGAGGAAGGTGTTTGGGAGGTAGGAGCTGAGAGCTGAGAGCTGAGAACTACGTGAAGTTGTCACGCTGAGGCCGCAGAGCGGCCGAAGCGACGGAGCGCGGGCCTGATTTCGGCCCCTTCGCTTCGCTCAGGGTGACAGTTCGCAGCTCTCAGCCCTTAGCTCTCAGCCCTTAGCTCTCAGCTCTCAGCTCTTCGCGCATTATTCCCCCTGTCCACATCCGGCAGCACATGCTCCGGATCTACCTCCGCGCGCGTTACCCGCTTCTTCCCTGCCACGCGATAGACATACTTGGATCCCAGGTTCCACATCTCGACCGGCAATTTCACCGTCTCGCTCGACCCATCGGCATAAGTCAGCTTGAGATAGACGGGCAACTGCATGGTGCCCTTGTTCTCCAGCGTCACCGTAGCGCCTGAGTCGGCGTTGGCGATGGCCGTGACCGCCTGGTCGGGTCGATTGGTGGTGTAGATCCAGTCATTCCAGAACCAGCCGAGGTCGCGACCGCTCCGGTCCCGCATCAGCCGGAAAAAATCGTCGGGCGTAGGGTGCTTGAACGCCCACGTCCTGAGGTACGTGCGAAACGCGTCGTCGAACCGCTCCTTGCCGAGCACGTGGTAGCGGAGCGTCTGCATCATGAGCGCGGGCTTCTGGTAGCCGGTCCAGAAGAGGTCGTGGCTCTCGACTGGATTGGTGATGAGCGGCTGCTCCTCACCGGGAATCGCATGATCCGGATAGAGGTGCAGCGGGTGCACCTCGATCGAGTCGCCGTACGGCGTGCCCTTGAAGTAGCTCGCCGCATTGCCCAGGTCGATGAAGGTGTTGAACCCTTCGTCCATCCAGGGATAGAGCCGCTCATTGCTGCCCACGATCATCGGGGTCCACTGGTGCCCGAGCTCGTGGGCCACGGTCCAGGCGAGGTTGATCCGGTCGGGGCCGGTGGGGTCGAAGGTCATCATGGGATATTCCATGCCTTCGATCGGCCCCTCGATGGATGAGGCATGGGGATAGGGATACTTCATCCACTGCTCGCTGAAGTGCTTTACCGCATGCCGGGCCATCCGGTTGGCTTCCGGCCAGAGCTTGGCTGACGGGCGGTAGTAGGTGTGGATCAGGATACCGTCGTAGCCGCTCGCGTCCCAGCGCCAGTTGGGCGCCGCGGCAAAGGCAAAGTCGCGTACCGAGTCGGCCGTGAAGCGCCAGGTGAGGGTGCCGCTGGTGGCGGGACGGGTGCTCGCCTTCCCAGCTTCCGCGGCGCTGATGATCGCGATGGCAGTGTCGCTCCGGACCGCACGGGCCAGCCGCTCGCGCTGGGTGGCGGTGAGCGTCGCCTCGGGATTGAGCAACCGCCCGGTGGCCGCAACGACATAGGTGGCCGGCAGCGTCACGTTCACGTCGAACTTCCCGTATTCCAGGTAGAACTCGCCGGCGCCGATATAGGGCTCGTGGTTCCACCCCTTCACGTCATCATAGACCGCGACACGAGGATACCACTGCCCCAGCTCGTACAGCGTTCCGTCATGCCCCATGCGGCCCGCGCCATAGGGCGGCACGGTGAAATGCCACTTGATGGCGATCTCACTGGTGCTGCCGGGCGCCATGGGCGTGGGCAGGTCCACGCGCATCGTGGTGCCGAACGGCGTGCGCCTGGCGCTGTCGCCATTTACCGTGAGCGATTCCATCGTCCCGCCGCCGGCAAAGCCTTGGCAGGAGAAATCGAAGGTGGCGTCCTGGAAGACCAGTGGCGGCTGATGCAGCTGGTTGGTGACACTGGTGGGGGCGCAGATGTTCTGCTCCACATGGAGCCAGATATAGAAGAGCGAATCGGGCGAGTTGTTGTGGTAGGTGATGGTCTCGCTGCCGGAGAGCCGATTGGTGGCGGGATCGAGCGTCGCGTCGATCCGGTAATCGGCCCGCTGCTGCCAGTAGCCGGGACCGGGCCGGCCCGCGCCGGTGCGAACGCTCGAGGGCGCCACATGGCCGGCCATGAGCTGGCGCGCGGGACTGGTGGACTGGGCCGAAAGCAGACCGGCCTGGGACGCGAGGAAGACAAACGCCAGAAGACCACGGACCGCGCAGCGCATGCAACGCCTCCGGACACACGGTTGGAGAGGGATACTGAAGTGTGGCTAAATTGCGCTGCGGATCAAGTCACGTCTTCCTGGGGAGCGCTTCGGAATGCACATCGCGATCGGGTCGGACCACGCCGGCTACCGCTACAAGGAACTGATCAAGCAGCACCTCACCACCGCCGGCCACCAGGTCACCGACCTTGGCACCAACTCAACCGAGCCGGTGGACTATCCCCTCTTCATCCGGCCGGTGGCGGAGGCGGTGGCGGCCGGCAAGGCCGAACGCGGCATCGTGCTGGGCGGCTCAGGCAACGGCGAGGCCATGGTGGCCAACCGGGTGAAGGGCATCCGCTGCGCCCTCTGCTGGAACACCGAATCCGCCCGCCTCGGCCGAGCCCACAACGACGCCAACATGATCTCGCTGGGTGAGCGGATGATCGCCGAGGCCGATCTCATGCCGATCGTGGACACCTGGCTCACCACGCCATTCGATGGCGGCCGGCATGCGAGAAGGATTGCGGAAATTGACGGGTCGTGAGTCATGGGTCTTGAGTCATGCTCCCACGACCCATGACTCATGACCCTCTCGCCTGTCCCGGCCCCTTGATCACACTTTCCCTTCCCGCCGCCCGGCCGGTCAGAACAACAGCATCCGCAGATTACGCAGATTTCGCAGATCGTTCCGAATCTCTAACCGTCAGCCGAGCAATCCGTGCAATCTGCGTAGTCTGCGGATCACTCTGTCGACCTGAACCGCCACCGGTGACTGCGGCAGATGTCGCAGATTGTTCCGAATCTCGGACGCTCAGCCGAGCAATCCGTGTAATCTGCGTAATCTGTGGACCAGTTTGTAAAGTCAGACCGCTACAGGTGCCTGCCGCCGAGCGACGTACACCCACGACTCACGACTCACGACCCTCTCGCCTGTCCCGGTCCCTTGATTACACCTTCACGTCCCGCCGCCCGCCGGCACATGCCGAGCTGGCCCGCGTGGTAGGTACCGTGCATGGCGACCAGCTGCAGCAGTTCGCCCCGGGTGCTCTCCCCGCCGAACGGATGCGGCATGGGTTCCTCCAACGCTTCGTCGCTGATTCCAGCGATGGCGGCGAGGCACCGATCCTTCGATGCCGCAAAGCGGCTCGTCAGCAGCTCCCAGTCCATCGGCTCGTCGGGACGATCGGCCGGTTCGGGTGCCGCACCCGCCAGTGCCTCCCTGGGAACGACGGGCGCCTCGCCCAGCAGCTCCATGGCACCGTTGTGGACGGTAATGAGGTGGCCGAGCACCCAGTTGGCCGTATTGGCACCGCCCTCGGGCTCGACCAGGGAGTCCTCGCGGGTCATGCCGCCCAGGTTCATCAGCGTCATGGCGTAGAGCATTTCGTATTGCTTGGTGAGGAGGTTTTGTATGGTGGGCATGGAGTTGAGAGGAGGTCTAGGGTTTAGGGTTTAGGGTTTAGAGTTTAGGGTTTAGGGTTTAGGGTCTGCGTGGCGGAAACTCGCCCACTCGTCATTCCCGCGCACGCGGGAATCCATGAGGGGTCGGACATGGCACTTCACTTCGCTCGATGCATCCGACGCCGTGGAGCGCTTCGGGTGAACCCTCATGGTCCCCAGCGTTCGCTGGGGTGACGGCTCATCAAGTCCCTGGACTCTCGACCCTCGACCCTCGACTGCTCCTCACCCGCCCACAATCGCCCCCAGAATAATGAACGGCTCCTTGCCATTCACCACCGGCTCCGGGAGCGGCGTGTCGGGTGAGTCGTGCGAGAGGTCCTTTTCGCAGGCGTAGAATCTGACGAACGCCCGGCGCTTCTGGGTGCGGTGGTCACGCAGGGTGCCACGGAGCATGGGGAACCGTGCCTCGACCGCATCGAGGACGGTCCGCTGCGTCACGGGCGCCGGCACCTCGAGCGCAAGCTCGTTGGTGTCGGTGCGCGCGATGACGCAGAGCGGATTGGGCAGTACGACGCGGATCATGCCAGCGTCTGGACCTCGACGGAGAGCACCGGCGGGAGATCGTGCACGATCGCATTCCAGCTGTTGCCGGCGTCCGCCGAGGCGTATACCTGGCCCCCGGTGGTGCCGAAATAGACACCGCAGTCGTCCAGTGCATCCACCGCCATCGCGTCACGCAGGACATTCACGTAGCAGTTCTTGTCCGGCAGTCCCTTTCCGAGCTCTTCCCACTCATTGCCGCCGGTGCGACTGCGATAGACCCTGAGCTTCCCGTCCATGGGATAGTGTTCTGAGTCGCTCTTGATTGGCACCACGTAGATGGTCTCGGGCTCGTGCGCGTGCACGTCGATCACGAAACCGAAATCGGTGGGCAGGTTGCCGCTCACTTCGTGCCAGGAGTCGCCGCCGTTGTCGCTCCGCATCACATCCCAGTGCTTCTGCATGTAGAGCACGTCGGGCCGGCTCTTGTGCATCGCGATCCGGTGCACGCAGTGCCCCACCTCAGCTTCGGGGTCGGGGATGTACTGGGAGTGCAACCCCTTGTTGATTGGCGTCCAGCTCTTGCCGCCGTCAGTGGTGCGGAAAGCGCCCGCGGCGGAAATCGCGATGAACATGCGATTGGCATTGGTTGGGTCGATCATGATGGTATGCAGGCACATGCCGCCGGCGCCGGGCGACCAGTGCGGTCCCGTGCCGTGGCCGCGCAGCCCGGAGAGTTCCTGCCAGCACTTGCCGCCGTCGGTGGAACGGAAGAGGGCAGCGTCCTCGATGCCGGCATAGACCGTGTCCGGCTCAGTCAGCGAGGGCTCGAGGTGCCAGACCCGCTTGAACTCCCACGGATGCGGCGTGCCGTCGTACCACTGGTGCGTGCCGGGGACGCCATCATAGGCGAACTCGTTGCCCACCGGCTCCCAGGTCTTGCCACCATCGTCCGAGCGCTGGATCATCTGGCCAAACCAGCCGCTCGATTGCGAGGCGTAGATGCGGTCAGGGTTGAGCGGTGACCCCTTCACATGGTACAGCTCCCAGCCGGCAAAGTGCGGCCCGCTGATGTCCCACTTCTTCCGCGCCTTGTCCGACGTCAGTACGAAGGCACCCTTCCGGGTGCCCACCAGCACGCGCACGCCGCTCATGCTCACCTCGCGTTGCCAAAGGATCCGTTATCGCCGGCAGCCTTCCGGCGAGCGTTATTGATTAGCCTTGAGAGGTGAAAGTGTCAAATCAGGGCGGACAAGACGGACGGGGCGGGCCGGGCGGACAGGGCGGGCCGGGCGGACAGGGCGGACAGGGCGGACGAGGCGCGGATGGCATGGCGAGGGCCGCCAGACGCTGTCATTGCGAGACTCCCGCAGGGGGGCGAAGCAACCTTGCAGCCCGAAAGCGATCTCGCCGGCCGCGAGCCGCAGGAACCCCGGGAGTCGCAGTTTGCAACTTTCCTTCCAGCGTGTCCGTCCAACTACACATGCCCAATCACATCCTGACAGTTTCAGCCATCCTCGCCGCCAGCACGCTCCTCGGCTGTGCCAGAACCGACACCGGAAGAGGCAGCCAGACCCCGGCCAGCCCGTTCGCCATCGTCGCGGTCGCCGATTCGCTGTCGACGAAGGATCTCTGGCCCGGCTTCAACCCACGCGCGACCCCCGTTGCCATCTTTGACGGCTCGCGCACCCTGCTCTTCCGCCATCCCGCGCCACCCGCCGCTTTCACGCCGCTCCAGGGGCACGACAGCGTGTGGGTCCATGCCGGCCGCGACTCGAGCGTCTCCGCCAACACCAGCACTCCATTGGGTGGCGTGACGACGGCCACCCTCATGCTGGCGTCCGATACCGTGCCAGTGCTCCGCCGATCTGGAACCCTGATCCACGAAACGTTTCACGTCTTTCAGCGCGCCCATCACCCCACCTGGGCTGCCAACGAGGCCGACCTGTTCACCTATCCGGTGAATGACGGCCAGGTGCTCACCCTGCGCCGGCTGGAATCGGAAGCGCTCCGC
>DASSOW010000219.1:0-6532 GCA_035700175.1 Gemmatimonadales bacterium
GCCCCGCACGACGACCTCGTCGTGTATGTAAAGAGCATGACATCGAGCGCCGACTCACAGGAGGACGGGTAGCATCATGGAGACTTGGCAGGAGCTACTTCGCAAGAACTCGATCCACAGTCTCGAGCAGCTGGCCGAGCGCTTCGGACCGGAGAACTTCCCGGAACTGGACCGGCTCCGCATTGCCGCCGAGAATTTCGAGTTCCGGATCTCGCCGGCCATGGCCGACCTGATCAAGGAGCCGGATGATCCCATCTGGCGCCAGTTCGTGCCGTCGGTTGAGGAGCTGGATGTTGTGGACGGGGTGGTGGACTCGCTCAACGAGGATGCCGACAGCCCGGTGCCCAACATCACGCACCGCTATCCCGACCGCGCGCTCTTCCTGGTCTCGCCGGTCTGTGCCAGCTATTGCCGGTTCTGCACCCGGCGGCGCAAGGTAGGCGACCCGGAGAAGATTCCCATGTCGCAGTTCGAGAGCGCCTTCAAGTACCTGGAGGAGCACACCGAGATCCGCGACGTCATCATGTCGGGCGGCGACCCGCTGCTCTTGTCCGACCGCCGGCTCGACCTGATCCTCACCCGGCTGCGCGCCATCCCGCATCTGGAGATCATCCGGATCGGCAGCCGCATCCCGTGTCACCTGCCGGAGCGGATTACCCCGGAGCTGTGCGAGATCCTGCACAAGCACCACCCGCTCTGGATCAACACGCACTTCAACCATCCCGACGAGCTCACCCCGGCGGCGGTCAAGGGCCTCGGCATGCTGGCCGATGCCGGCATCCCGCTCGGCTGCCAGACGGTGCTGCTCAAGGGCGTGAATGACGATCCCGCCGTCATGATGAAGCTGATGCACAAGCTCATGCTGGCGCGGGTCCGGCCCTATTACATCTACATGGCCGACCAGGTGGCGGGCGCGGAGCACTTCCGCACTACCGTGCAGACCGGTATCCGGATCATGGAAGCGCTGCGCGGCTGGACCAGTGGGCTCGCCAACCCGCACTTCGTGATTGACGCGCCCGGAGGCGGTGGCAAGATCCCGCTGCTGCCCGAGTACGTGGTCAGCATGAATGATGACGAGGTGGTGCTCAGGAATTTCCGGGGCGACCGCTACGTCTACAAGCAACCCCAGGCCGACCCGGCGGAGCCGGAGTACCTGTTCCAGCCCAAGAAGACGCGGAAGCGCGCGGAGAAGCAGGTCAAGACATCCGCGGTGAAATCGAAGCGCAAGACGGCCTGATCCGTCGCTGCGTTCCCTGCACCAGACCGCCCGGCCGCTGCCGGGCGGTTCGCGTTTCTACAGGACGGGCAGGACGGGCGGAATATCCAGCATGCTACCGATGATGGGCGGACATGGTAGGGGCGGCCCGCGGGCCGCCCCTACCATGCCGGGACGCCATCGGGATTCAACCTGGCATCAACGCGTCCAATCCCCCAACCCCGCCAGCCAGGAATACGGATCAATCGTCACATTCCCGATATCGCGGCGGAAAGCCGAGGCGTTCATGGGGGTGTAGAGGAAGATGGCCGGCGCGTCGGCGTTGAGGAGGGAAAGCGCCTGGCGGTAGAGTGGGCCGGCCACTCCCGTGTCACCCTTGCTGGCCGCAAGAGCCAGCAACGAGTCGACCGCCGGGTTGTCGTAGTGGCCGTAGTTCTGTGACTCAAAGCCGGCTCGGCCCCACTGCTCCGCGAGTCCCCGCATGGTCGGCTCGTCGAGGTAGGCGCCGATGTAGCTGTCGAACTTGCCCGACGCCAGCCGCTCCTGGAAGACCGGGAAATCCACCGCGGTGATGGTGGCCGTCACCCCGATCCGTCGCCAGGCCTCCTGCAGTGCCTCGGCGATGCGGCGGCGGGATGGGCTGGTGGAGGGGACGAGGATGTCGAATGACGGACGCGGGACGCGGGACGCGGGACGCGGGGCCGCCGTGTAGGGGCGCGCCGCAGCGCGCCCCACCGCCACCCGAGCCGACGCCGTATCCAGCCCCATCATGTCGATCCCCGCCTCCCCCACCCATGCCAGCGCCGACATCGGGCCGGCCGGCGCATGGGCATCGGGGCCAAACGCGTTCTGCGCGATAGCGTCGCGGTCCACTGCCGAGGCGAGGGCCCGCCGGACCTCACGGTTCCGCAGGGCAGGATTCTTACCGGCCAGGTTGAAGGCGATGAATCCGTAGACCGCCGACGGGTAGCGCTCCACCCGGAAAGCCGTATCGGCTTCGACCCGCGCGATCCGGTCGGGCGTCATCAGCACTTCGAGTAGATCTGCCTCATGCGAGAGAAGCAGGTTGAGCGCGGCGTCGGGATCCTGGGCAAAGCGGAAGACGACGGTGTCGATGCGTCTGGCGCTCGACGCTCGACTCAGCACCAACGCCTCGCCCCGTCTCCACGACACCACCCTGAACGGCCCGCTCCCCACCAGGTGCGCCACCGCGGTGTCAGCGCCCCACGCATCCCGGGCGATGCCGCTCCAGACGTGCTCGGGAATGATCCGAACATGATACGTGGCGTCGTACAACTGCTCAGGCGACGCATGGGGAAAGCGGATCAGCACGGTCGAAGAATCGGCGGCGCTGACCTGGAGCGGCGCCACCGCCATCCGCCCGATCGCATCGATGGTACTATCGGCGTAAACGTCGAAGGAAAAGACCACATCGCGCGCCGTGACCGGCACGCCGTCCTGCCACCGGGCCCCGGGCCGGAGATGGAACCGCCAGGTCAGCGAGTCCATCCGCTCCCACCGCCCGGCCAGTGCCGGCCGGTACGCGGCGGTGTCGATACTCGCGCCATGCGGCGCGAGCGTGGCCAGGCGCTCCCAGACCAGGTCGCCCACATCCCTGCCAACTGATTCGTACGTGAGCGGAGGCAGCACCGACGGCGGCTCCCCGACGGCGGCCACGACCACCGTGCGCGACGCCGGCCGCTCGCCGGACGCGCACGCCGCCACGCCCAGCAGCAGCAGCGCGACCCGAGCCCGGGTGAAGATCATCCCGGCTTCGCCGCCGGCCGCAGTGCCGCGATGATCCGCTCGGCGCGTTCCACCAGCATGCCCACTTCCTTGTGGCTGGTGCGCAGCTTCCCCGCCACGATATCCGCCTGCAGGGAGTCGAGAATTTCCGTGGCCCGCCGCAGGCGGAACCGCTCGAGCGTGCTCTGAGGATCGGGATTGTTTGAGGCGGAGAGGATAGCCCAGAGCCGGAGCCGCAGCTCATCCACGCCCGACTTGAGATCCTGGACGCCGGACATGGGAACCGACTTGGCCTGCAGCCGCTGCTCGATGGCCTGCAGGGCGGCACGCATTTTCTGGAGCTCTTCGCTCAAGTCTTCCGGGGCCATGCGACCTTCTATGTGGGGGATGCCCGAAGCTAGTCGAGCGACCAGCAGCATCAAGGGGTCTGGCTCAGGTCGTGGGCATCCTCATCAGCCGGCCGAACTGCTCGAAGACGTCCGGCCGCCACCAGTGGCGGGTCTCTTCCATGCGCGCGAGCGCTTCTGCCGTGGCCATGGCTGGCCGGTAGCTGCGGGTCGTGGTGAGGGCGTCGTACACGTCAACAATGCAGATCACCTGCGCGGCCAGCGGAATTTCGTCCCCGACCAGCCGGTCGGGATAGCCGCTGCCGTCATACTTCTCGTGGTGCCAGCGGATGATGGGCTTGATGTCCCACGGGAAGTCCACCGTCGCGAGCAGCTCGATCCCCCACTCGGGATGGCGGCGGATCACGTCGAACTCTTCGTCCGTGAGGCGGCCCGGCTTGTTCAGGATCTCATGGGGGACGCGCACCTTGCCGAGATCATGCAGGTAGGCGCCCAGCCGAAGCGCCGTGAGGGCGTCGTCATCCATGCCGAGGGCGGTGCCCAGCCGGACGCCGAGCTCGGCGACGCGCTCGCAGTGACCGAAGGTGTAGCTGTCTGCGGATTCAATGGACTGGCCCCAGTCGCGCACCACGGCCAGGTAGGTGCCTTCCAGCCGGGTCACGCGGCCGCTGATGTCCACCAGTTCCCGCCGCGCGTCGAGACGGCGGAAGAGCCGGTGCGCCGTGTTCAGCGAACGAAGCGCTTCCTGGTTGCGACCGGTGACCTGGTACAGCATGGCGAGTTCGCGTGTGGTTTCCGCCTCGCTCAGCACCGACCCCGTGGCAATGGCCAGGTCGACCGCCGTGCGGAGTCGCGATTCCGCCAGCTGGATACGTCCAGTTTCCCGGTAGATACGCCCTATGATCTGGTAGGCGTCGGCCTTGTCCAGCTTCGAGTCCATCTCGTTGAAGATGGCCAGCGCCTGCTCCGCGCTCGGCATCGCCTGGTCGTAGCGCTGGCGCATGGCGAGCACGTCGGCGCGATTGAGGAGCACCAGTCCGCGCAGGTGGACGTTGCCCAGCTCTTCTGACAACTCGAGACTGCGCACGTAATGCGCGTCGGCCTGCTCATACGCACCGAGGTCGGCGTGCAGCATGCCGAGGTTGTGCTCCGCTTCCGCGCGGCCGCGGTGGTCGCCTACGGCGGCAAAGGCCTGGAGGGCGCGCTCGAAATGCGCGAGCGCCGCGGTGTGATCGCCCTGGATGTTGGCGAGGATGCCGAGGTTCTGCTCCACCTTGCCGCGCACCGCGTCGTGCGCCCCGCCCAGGGCGAGCGCGCGCTGGAAGCGCCGGCGGGCGGAGTCCATCGAGCCCTGCTCGAAGTCGAAGCCGGCCAGGGCATTGAGCGCCTGGGCCGCGCGCAGGTCATCGCCCAGTTCGGTGGCGAGCCCGAGGCTGCGCTGGGCCAGCTCCTGCGCTCGCGTCTTGTCATCGCGATGGTGGCAGACGACGGCCAGCTGCCGCAGCGCATCCGCCAGCAGCGCCGGCTGGTCGTCACGCGCCGCGGCATCCACGGCGGCGTCGAGCGCCACCGCTGCTTCGGCCAGTGCGCCGGCGCGCGCGTGCGTCTCGCCAGCGGCCAACAACTCAACTGCCCGCCCCGACTGAACGGGGCGGGCAGTTGAATCCGGTGCCTGGCTGGCGCTCATCCGCTACCAGGACACCGCATAGCGCGAGAAGTGATTGACCGGTGCGGTGACGGTCTCGCCCCGCGAGCTGTCCTTGGACTTGAGGACCTCGAGGACGTTGAGCGCCTCGTCGGTGTAGACGATCTGCTTCGGCGCCTTCACCTGCTGACAGTTCGAGTAGCCCATCGTCAGCGTGGCGGGCTTGCCAAACTTGAGCCCCTCCGGGCTGAACCGCACCGAGTTGACGTCGCCCGAGACCTGCTCGGCGGTGATCTGCACGTAGGACTTGAGCGCGCCACGGGGAATGCTGAGCTGGCTGGCACCGAACCGGATGGTGCCGCCGTTCGGGCCGATCCACTGGCTCGCCTTGTCGTCGGGGAGCGCGCTGCAGGTGAGCAGGTGGAGCAGCCCGTCCACGGTGTTCACTGCGGTGGTGACCGTGCCATCCACCGTGTTCACTGTGGTCGTGAGCGTATTGTCCACCAGCGTCACTGTGCCGCCCAGGAGACCACCGAGCAGTGACTGGTCGGGACCATCAACGGTGGGCGCGGGCGGCAGCGTGCTGCTGGTTTCCGGCGCGAACGGCCCGTCCGTCGCACAGGAGATGACGGAGAGCGCGGCGAGCGCCAGCGTCACGGGTCGGAGCACGGTACGTACGAACACGGGAACTCCTGTGGAACGGGTGTAGGGCCAGGCACCGGTACCGCAGCGCGTCGAGGGCGCCACCGGACGCTCCAGTTTCGGAGCCGGGTGCGGGACGCCAGCCCTTGGAGCAACCCTCGTGCCCGGCCTCAGTTCAATGTATAACTTTTCGACATGCAACTGAGGATGCACGTTGGTATATCATGTTTAGCAAGGAGTTACGATGTTGAGAACGTGACTTTGCTATAAAAAATTTAGTCATCAAAAATTGCCGCACAGCCGCGGCAGGCGGGTGGTGGTGCTACATCAGGGGCTAGGGGCTAGGGGCTAGGGATTAGGGCGGATGGACGGACGCCTGTCTCTCAACTGAGCAGTCCAAGACATGGGTGACAGAATAGTCTCAGGACATGGGTAACACGGTGCAGTGGGGTCGCCGATGGTGGCGACCGAGCGCATCCTCAATGTGGTGCGTGCGCTCGTGGAAGCGGCCGAGGCGCAGCGGGCCGAAGTAGACGTCCCACTCGCCATCGTCAATCTCGGTGAGGCCGATCAGTTCGCCGCCGAGGGTTTGACTGACATTCACCCACTGTTTGTGCCAGCGGATGCCGCCATTGGTACTGACGCGCCGGACCTCATAATGGGCCGGATACGCGAGCGGCGGCAAGCGCGCCGGATAGGGCCGCGGGGACGGCGTATTCAGCGAGGCGGGGGTGGCGTCCGCGAGCGCCTCTTGCGGGCGGAGCTCATTGAATTCCTGGCGCCAGCGGTCGAAGCACTGCTGCTGCGCCCGCCGGGAGTGGCGCGGGGGCCGGGTACACTCCCGCTTGAGGGTGCGGTGCATGCGCTCATGGCGGCCGTTCTGCTGGGGCGCGCCGGGCGCGATGAGATCCGGCAGGATGCCGAGCCGGATCCACC
>DASSOW010000220.1:0-2018 GCA_035700175.1 Gemmatimonadales bacterium
ACGCTGCACGATGACGTGGTATCGCATCCCCCATAGACTCGTCGCGTTGGCGGGTGAATTGCGTGCGCCCGAGGGGTTCCGGTCCCGGCGGCCGGTGAACCGGTGTGGAAGGAAGGACTAGGCGATGGTGGCGGTAGCCGCGGAACCGATCGGCAGCTCCGAGTTGCAAAAACAGATTCTCGGCGAGAGCCCGAGCAAGGAAGCAATCCTGCGCCGGGTCGACGAAGAGGGCGTCGCGTTCGTCGATTTGCAGTTCACCGACGTGATGGGCCAGGTCAAGAGCGTGACCATCCCCGCGGGGATCTTCGGGCACGTCATCGACGGCGGGCAATGGATCGACGGCTCTTCCATCGCCGGGTTCACTCGCATCGCCGAATCGGATATGTTCCTCACCCCGGATCTCTCCACCTTCGCCGTCATCCCCTGGACCCGCGGCGAGCACACGACGGCCCGCGTCATCTGCTGGGTCCACAACCCGGACGGCTCCCCCTTCCCAGGCGACCCGCGCGGCGTGCTGCTGCGCCAACTGGAGCGGCTGGCGCAGTTGGGCTACACCTTCAAGACCGGGCCGGAGCTCGAGTTCTTCCTCTTCCAGAAGAATGGCGATGAAATCGCGCCGCTGCCGCACGACCGCGCCGGCTACTTCGACTACTCCAGCGACCTGGCCTACACCGTCCGCAAGGACATGGTCAAGGCCCTGGGCGACATGGGGATCGACGTTGAGGCCAGCCACCACGAGGTGGCCAGCGGTCAGCACGAGATCGACTTCGAGTATGGCGACGCCATCGTCACCGGCGACCGGGCGACCACCTTCAAGTCGGTCCTGAAGGCGACCGCGCAGCAGCACGGTCTGCACGCCACCTTCATGCCGAAACCGATCGAGGGGATCAACGGCTCCGGTATGCACGTCCACATGAGCCTCGGTTTCCTCGACCGGAAAGGCAACGCCTTCGTTGACGAAGACGATCCCTACGGGCTCTCCAAGGCGGCCCGGCACTTCATCGCCGGGCTGCTCTTCCACGCCCGCGGTATGTCGGGGGTCCTTTCGCCGCTGGTCAACTCCTACCGCCGGCTGGTGCCGGGGTTCGAGGCGCCGGTCTACGTCTCCTGGGCGCGCACCAACCGCTCGGCGCTGGTGCGGGTGCCGGCCATCCGCGGCGGCCACACGGCGGCGACCCGCGTCGAACTGCGCTGCCCGGACCCGTCCTGCAACCCGTATCTGGCCTTCGCGGTCATGCTCGCCGCCGGTATGGACGGTATCGAGCGCGAGCTGGTCTTGCCGGAGCCGGTCGAGGAGAATCTCTACCACTTCACCGACGAGGATCTGGAGCGGCGCAACATCCCGACCCTCCCCTCGACCCTGGGCGAGGCCGTCGCCGAGATGAAGTCTGATCCCCTGATCCGGGAGGCTCTCGGCGATCACGTCTTCGAGCGCCTCACCGAGGCCCAGCAATCGGAGTGGGACGACTTCCGCAAGCACGTCTCGCAGTGGGAGCGGGATCGGTATCTGGAAGCGTACTAACGGCCCTCACCCCAGCCCCTCTCCCTGTGCGCAGGGAGAGGGGCTTTCGTTCGCCCGTCGTCGGCTCCACAGGGGAACCAGGGTTGGCGGTAACCACCACGGTAGGCACCGCGCTCCCTTCTCCGTGCGCACAGGGAGAAGGGCTGGGGATGAGGGTCGTTCGGCGCGACCCTCACAACGGCTTCCTTCAGTCTGTTCTCCCCGCGGACTTGGCGCCCCCCTCCTGCTGCGCCGCCTGCCAAGGCCAGCGCCCATCGACCTCGACGTCGATGCTCAGGCTCAGCACCGTCCGCACCAGCACGATGATGGCCAGCACGACGACACTGTCGAACGTCGGCTCGACGGCGACCGTCTTGATGACGTCCCCGGCCACCAGAAACTCCAGTCCCAGCAGCAACGATCGCCCGAGAAAGGTGCGCAGCCGGCCGTAGGCGTCGACGATCTGGACCTGCCGCGCCAGGTCGCGCACGAACATGACAATACCGATCAGCGCCCC
>DASSOW010000221.1:0-6053 GCA_035700175.1 Gemmatimonadales bacterium
CCTGGCGCGGATCGAGCCGTCCGGCGGTGGCCGGTATGAGCCCGTGATAGGCGGTGAATGCATCTCCCTCGCGCGCGATGGCAGCTGAGAGGCCGGCATCGAGCAGCGGCCAGGCGGCACGAACCAGCAGTGCGCCGTCGCGGTAGTCGCCATCACCGCCGGCAATGGCGGAAAGCCAGGCACCGCGGGTATCGAAGGTGGACTCGGGACTCGGGACTGCAGAGCGTGGCTCTCCCAGCGACTCGTGCAGCTTCTTGTATCCGGAAGAGTCATCACCCTGGTGCTGCCGGAACAGCTCGAGCACGGCGTGGGCGGGGTTCACCGTATTCGCCGCCCCATCGTCATCGGTCGCGAGCGAGAGGGTGAGCCGTCCGCTCACTCGTGCCAGCATCGCCGAGAGCTGCCAGCGGCGCTCCTCGCGACGGTCGGACGTGAGTGGGAGCAGGTCGGGACCGATCAGCCGCCGCGCGCTGTCAGGAAGGATCGGGTCCTGGGTGCGGCTGCCGCCGGCGCGGTCGGCATCGAGACCAACGGCAAAGACACGGGGCCGACCGGTGGTGCCGCCATGGGCGAGGTCCGTGAGGTGGATGGCGCCGCCGCAGGAGAACCGCGGCCGTTCTGCCGGGCTCGCGTCGGTCCAGGCGCGGAGGTCGCTGATGCCGTCGCGCAGCTCGCCCATCGCCAGCGCGAAGCGCACCGGCGTCTTGTCGCCGTCCTCGAGCTCGGTGAGCCGTTCGCGCAGCCGGGTCGCGGCCCGCCGCTCGGCATCGGATTCGACCGGAAGAAGGGCCATGAGCTCGCGCAGTGCGTGCGCGAGGCTGGCACAGGAGGCAGTTACGTCGTTGAGGGTGCCCAGTTCCGGCACCGGCGGCGTCGCAGCGAGGATGCGTTCGAGGAGCGTGAGCAGCGCGGCCTCTTCCCGCCGGCGCTGTTCCAGGCGTGCCGCGAAATCGTCATCCGACTCGTCGTCACGCTGGTGCGGAGGGCGATTAAAGGTGCCCGAGCGGAGCCGCTCGCAGGCATCGTCATAGCGCGCACGCCCCCAGCCAATTCGCTCGACGGAGTGGACAATGGAATCCACGGATTCAGCAGCCGAATCCGCAGATTTCGCAGATTTCGCAGATTGATCAATTGTCGAGCGGGCTGGTTGCCGCACGATTTCAGCCGGGCCACCAGAACAATCTGTGGAATCTGATGAATCCGCGGACACATCACCTGCTTCGATCGCCTCCCTCACCAGCCGCGCCGGCAGTCCGTCTTCCAGCCAGCGGAGCCAGCGTTCGGCGGCTCGGCCCACGCGCGTGCGCGCCATGGGTACGCCGTCGAGCAGCGTGCAGGGAATCCCCTCGCGCTGGCACAGCGCATCGAGGGCAATCCCATACGTGTCGCGATCGGTGGTGACGATTTCCACCTCGTCCCAGCGGCGCCCTTCCTGCACCACCCGGCGCAGGACTTCGAGAATTTCGGTTGACGGCGAGGACGCGACGAAGAAGTCGCATGCCGATGCGCTGGTGCGAGCAGGCTCGGCGGAGTGACGTGGCAACGGCTCGGGCAACATGGTAGCGCCGGCGGCGACGAGGCGGTCCATGAGGGTGCGCGCCAGCCCGCGTGGCGACAGCTCGGCGGCAACGAGCGTGTGGCCCTGGAGTACGTAGCGTGCTTCCTCGTCAAAGCGCTCGAGGCCAAGGCGGAGCAGCGCCGCGGGATCGAGCAAGCTGGACTCGGCGAGCAGCCGTTCATACGCCGAGAGCACAGACGCGGCATCCCACGCGGGCGAATGCCGCTCGACTGCGCCTTGCACCTGCGCGGCGCTCACGCCGGCGGTCCTGAGCGTGAGCACGGCATCCTTCACCGCGCGGCGGAAGCCGAGTCCCGTGGCCAGCGCGGCGAAGCCGGAGCCGACCGACTTGCCGTCGCAGCACTCGGTGAGCGCGCGGTCCACCAGGGTCGTGAGCTGGACGTCGGTGGCGCGCGTGAGCCCGCGGTGCCCCATCTCGGTGAACGCGAGGTCTTCGGCCAGGCCCAGCAGCGTGGTTGCCTCCCAGCCCACGATCCCGCGCTGCCTGCGCGCCAGCGCCACGATCGTCTCCCAGCCCCACGCGATGTCGGGAGCAATGAGGAGCTTGCGGGTCAAGGGGTGGGAGGCGTCAACGCCGGAGAGATGCGCAAGGAGGTCGCGGGTCGCGGGTCGCGAGACTCGTGACTCGTGACTCG
This sequence comes from Gemmatimonadales bacterium, assembly GCA_035700175.1. Lineage (GTDB taxonomy): Bacteria > Gemmatimonadota > Gemmatimonadetes > Gemmatimonadales > GWC2-71-9 > CAMLHP01. The sequence continues at coordinate 2,215 of DASSOW010000221.1, forward strand.
TGGCCCCATCACGCATCACCGGTTACCTCGCGAGGGCGTACTGTCACACCCTCCAGCATCTCCACTTCCTCGCCCGTCCCCGCGCCGAGCTCACGGAAGCGGCGGGCGGAGACCATCACCCGGCTCTCGAAGGAGCCGATGGCGCCGTTATAGGATGCGATGGCGCGCTCGAGGCCCTTCCCGCAGTCAGCCAGGTGGGTGCTGAAGATCCTGAGCCGGTCGTGCAGCTCCTGGCCCAGCGCACTGATCTCGGCGGCGCTCTTTGCAAGCCGTTCCTGTCGCCAGCCAAAAGCCACGGTCCTGAGCAGGGTGATGAGCGTGGTCGGGCTCGCCGGGATGACGTCGGCTTCCACCGCCGAGGCAATGAGCGAGGGGTCACGCTGGCAGGCGGCGCTGAAGAAGGATTCGCCCGGCAGGAACATCACCACGAAGTCGGGAGCGTCCGGAAACTGCTTCCAGTAGGTCTTGGCAGAGAGCTGGGCAATGTGGGTGCGCACCTGGCGCACGTGCTGCTCCATGAAGCGCTCGCGGCCGCCGTCGTCGCTGGCCTCGACGGCCTGGAGATAGGCATCGAGCGGCGCCTTGGAGTCCACCACGATCGACTTTCCGTCGGGAAGCCGGATCACCATGTCGGGCCGGAGGCGGCTGCCGTCGTCGTCGCCCGCCACCGACACCTGGCAGTCGAAGTCGCAATGATCCTGCATCCCGGCGATCTCGACCACGCGCCTGAGCTGGATTTCGCCCCAGCTGCCGCGAACGTGCGGCGTACGCAGTGCGCTCACCAGGTGTCGCGTTTCAGTCTGGAGGCTGGCCTGGCTCAGCGCCATCTGCTGGAGGTGGGCGCGGAGGTCGGCGTAGCTGCTGGTCCGGTCCTTTTCCACGGCACCCAGCTTCTCGTCCATCCGCTTGAGCCCGTCTTCCAGCGGCTTCACCAGCGCGGCCACCGCCCTTTCCCTGGCCTCGAGGTTCTGCTCGGCGCCCTGCTGGAATCGGCTCAGGGAAGTGGTGGCGAGATCGAGAAACTGCTGGTTATTGGACTTGAGTGCGTCGGCGGAGAGCGCCGCAAAGGCGTCACGCAGCCGGGCATCCGCCGCATTGAGCAGGTCAGCCTGGGCCCGCGCCGCCTTCCGCTCCGCCTCGAGCGTGGCCCGGAGCCCGGTCGCCTGGTTCCGCGCGAGCAGCCAGCCGAGCAGGACCCCGGCCAGGAGAGCCAGGGCGCCGATGAATACGGACGCAGTAGTCATGGGAGTCGAAGGTAGGATAGGGGGCTGACAGCAGGACGGGCAAGGCGGACTGGGCGGACCGGGCGGACCGGGCGGACTGGGCGGACTAGGCGGGCCGGTTATGCCAAATCAGACGTAGCTCGCGTGATCCCGTCCGCCCCGTCCGTCCCGCCCGTCCTGTCCTCCAGCGACTCCCACTCCCCCATCAGGTGCTCCACCGATCCGGCGAGTGTCGCGCGCTCCTGCGCCAGGGCCCGTACCTCGTCGGCGCGAGACTCGTGATAGAGAGCCGGATCCGCCAGCGTCGCATCGATCTCCGCAATGCGCTGCTCGGCGCGCTCGATCTGCGCGGTGAGTGCATCGACGGAGGCAGAGTCTTGGGCCGTGGGTCGCGGGTCGCGGGTCACGGATCGCGGGGCTCGGACTGCACGACTCGCGACTCGCGACCGGCGACCCGGCTTGCCCATCCCGCCCATCCCGTCGAGATGGTCGTCCCCACACTGCGCCAGGTACTCATCCCACGTCCCCTGGTAATCCCGAACACCATCGGCGCGGATTTCCACGACGCGGGAGGCGAGCTGCCCCACGAACCAGCGGTCGTGGCTCACGAAGACCAGGGTGCCGTCGTAGTCGCGGAGCGATTCCACCAGCGCCTCGATCGATTCGAGGTCCAGGTGATTGGTGGGCTCGTCGAGCACCAGCACGTTGGGATGCTCGATGGCGAGATGGGCAAAGACGAGCCGAGCGGCTTCGCCACCGGAGAGCGACTCGAGGCGCTTCTCCACGTCGTCGCCGGTAAAGAGGACGCGCCCCAGCTCGGAGCGCAGCGTCTGCGGTGTGGCACCAGGTGCGGCTTCCGCCACCCATTGGAGCGCGGTGAGCGAGCCACTCCGGAACTGGTCCTTGTGATCCTGCGCGAAATAGCCGGGCTGCACTTCGTAGCCCCACGTCACACTGCCGGCGTCGGCCGGCGTGGCGCCGACGGCAATCTTGAGCAGGGTGGACTTCCCGATGCCGTTGGGTCCCACAATGGCAAGCCGGTCTCCCCGCAGCACCGTGAGTCCCACCCCGTGCAGCACCTCGTTGCCGCCGTAGGCTTTCTTGATCCCCTTGAGCTCCAGCACCTCGCGCCCGCTGGGCCGCCGCGGCGTAAAGCGGAAGTTGGGCCACCGTCGTGAGGAAGGCGCCAGCGATTCCATCGCTGCAGATTTCTTCTCGATCAGCCGCAGCTTGCTCTGCGCCTGGCGCGCCTTGCTCGCCTTGGCCTTGAAGCGGTCGACGAAATCCTGGTGGTGGGCAATTTCCTTCTGCTGCGACTCGATGGCCTTCTCCCGCCGCTCCCGTTCCTCATGCCGAGCTTCCAGGAAATAGCTGTAGTTCCCGTGGTAGAGCGTGACAGTCTGGTAGTCCACGTCGAGGATGTGGGTGGCGACGTTGTCGAGAAAGCGATGGTCGTGGGAGATCACGACGACCGGCCCCGCGAAATTGCGCAGGAACTTCTCGAGCCAGCGGATGGAGACGATATCGAGGTGGTTGGTGGGCTCGTCCAGCAGCAGCGCGTCAGGATTGCCGGCGAGCGCCTGGGCCAGCAGGACACGGAGCTTGAATCCACCGGACAGGGTGGACATCGGCCGCCGATGCACCACTTCCGGCAGCCCCAGCCCCTCGAGAATCTCCGCCGCCCGTGCCTCGGCGGCATACCCATCATGGCGGAGGATGGTGTCCTCCAGCGCCGCATAGCGGTCGGCGTCAAAATGGTCGGCGGCCCGTGCCAGCACCTGCTCCTTTTCGACGATCGCCTTCCAGAGCTCGGCGTTGCCGCGCATGGCAACAGCCAGCACTTCCTCGTTTTCATAGAGGAACTGGTCCTGCCGGAGCACACCGAGGGTGACGCGGTTGGGAATCGAGACGGTGCCGTCGCTTGCGGGCTCGTCGCCGGTCAGGATGCGAAGGAGGGTGGTCTTGCCGGAGCCGTTGGCGCCGACCAGCCCGTAACGGTGGCCCGGCAGGAGCTGGAACCCGACGTCAGTAAAGAGGGTACGGGCGCCGAATGACTTGGATAGGGATGAGACGGAGATCATGGGGGGTCGCAGGTTGCAAGTCGCAGGTCGCAGGGCGCGCGACCTGCGACTTGAGACCTGAGACTACTTCCTGGCCCAATCCTTCTGGAACACCAGCCCCGCCGCGATGAGCAGGATGCCGCCCATGAGGGGGCCGGGCCCGCCAGCCGACTCGAACTCGAACGGCAGGGGATGGGTGCCGGTCATCCCACCGATCATGATCAGGACACCCCAGACCACGCCAATCACGCCGATCAGCACCAGCAGCCAGGCAAACAGACGCATTTTCGAGGAGCTCCGGTGTAATGGATGGAGCAATCTAATCTGGATGGGCAGGATGGGCAGGTGAGGCGGACACGTCGGACAAGACGGACGGGGCGGACGGGGCGGACGGGGCGGACCAAGCCAGCCACCAACCTACTGTCAGATGAAGTCTTGGCTAGTACAGCTCAGGAAGAGGACCCTTACGACGTATGACCTACGACCTGCGACTCACCTGTCCATCCCGCCCATCTCGCCCATCCTGTCACTAGCCCATCCCGCCCATCCAGCCCAT